>DWVA01000002.1 GCA_019120475.1 Candidatus Blautia intestinipullorum
TTTGACCAGTGCGGCGTCGTAATGTATCTGGACAGTGAAAACTGGCTGAAAGGCTCTATCGAATACGAAACAGAAAAATACCAGCACCTGGGCAGCGTTGCAACTAATATGGGATATTCTGACTGGGCGACTACCAGCATCGACGCTTCTGTAAAATCCATGTGGTACCGCCTGAGCCGGAGAGAAGACGACTTCTGTATCGAATGTTCTTATGACGGAGAGAACTACCAGCAGATGCGCATCTGCCACATGTGGAAGGCAAAAGACAAAATAGCTTTCGGCATCTACGCCTGCAGTCCGGAGGACTCTTCCTTTAAGGCAGTTTTTACGGATATGAAGCTTTCTGAGTGTATGTGGAAAGCGCATAACGGCCAGGCGCCGGATCCGGAGTAAAAAAGTTCCGCGGGAATGCTGCCGGAAAATTGTTTTCTTCATCATAATCACCAATATCCCGTAGAAATTTTGTATAAAATGTAAAATCTGCGCCTTGCAAAATCGTGTTATAATAACCGCAGATTTTACTTTAGGCACGAACGAGCACAGGCGTACAAAAGATACACCCAAAAACCTTCACGGAGCTTACAGAATCTCTGTTTTCTCGCTCCTGTTCTCTGGGGATTCTCCTCCCCTACAAATGATAAAGTAAAATCTGCAAAAGGACATTGCAGGATACATTTCCAGAAATGTGTTTTGCAATGTCCTTTTTATAGCAAAAATCCTATTTTACTGACAGAATGTGAGAGATTCTTCATCCAGAATCATAGAGTTTCCCCCCAACTTTACCTGTACACCAAAACAAGGCTCCCGAAGGAGCCCTGTCGTTTGTATAGATTTTGAATTAGTACAGTTCAGCGTACTCTTCAATGTTCTCAGGTGTGAACTGAAGCGGCTCGCCAAGAACGATTTCTGTACCGCCGTCGTCAGCTTCTGTAATGGTGTATTCGCCAAGGTCGCCTGCTGTGAAGGTTTCATCCAGAGCGCCGGTGATGTCACCGCTTACAAGTGCCATAGTTGTGTATGCGCTGAGTTTTCCAAGGCCCTGCATATCCCACAGATAGAAGTACGGGCAGGAATGAGCGTTGTCATCGCCTGTGTACTCAAGCATTTCAGACGGAAGTCCAAGACCTGTCAGTTTGCAGGTGGATTCGTTGTCCTGAAGGTATTTAGCTGCTGCAGCGATACCAACAGTTGTCGGAGCGCAGATAACTTTCAGATCCGGATAGTTCTGGATCAGAGCTGCTGTCTGGTCTGTAGATTTCTGCGGTTCGTCATCACCGTAAGCAACCTCTACCAGTTCCAGTTTGCTGTATTTCTCATCGCCTTCCATGATGGATTTCATAGCGTCGATCCATGCGTTCTGGTTAGCTGCCTGAGATGTAGCGGAAAGAATAGCGAACTGGCCTTCGCCGCCGGAGATATCAAGTACAGCGTCCATAAGAGCCTGACCTACAGCCTGTGTACCAGCCTGGTTTACAAATACCTGACGGCTGTCTTTGTTCGGAGCGGAGTCGAAAGAAGATACCTTGATTCCAGCGTCCATAGCCTCTTCCAGTTTTGCCTGAAGAGCGTTTACATCGTTTGCTGCGATGCAGATCGCGTCAAAGTCCTGAGAGATCAGGTTGTCAAGAACCTTGATCTGAGCGTCTGCAGTTGCGGTTTCCGGATATACAACCTCTACCTCTCCGCCTTCGGCTTCAACAGTCTCCTGGAAAGAAGCTGCCGCGATCTCGAAGAAAGCGTTTCCTGCTGATTTTCCAACCAGGGCGATCTTCTGTCCGTCGCCTACGCCTGCTGCGAATACAGGGCTTGCAGCGCCAAGAATCATGGTTCCACAAAGAAGTGCGCTAATAATTTTTTTGTTCATTTTTTTTCCTCCCTTGGATAATATAGTTTTTATTTGCAACTGCGCCTCCTTTTCAGAAGCGCAGCTACCTGCTTCTTCCATTTCAGATATTTCTCTGTCCGCGCAGAAAACCTCTGTGCCGGAAATACCGGAAAATTATTTGTTCTTTACCTGTACGGCTCTCTTTACCTGTCCTACGATGTTCGGCAGGGCAACCGCCGCAACAAGCAGAACGCCGATGATAAGAAGGATTACCTGAGCGTTTACGTTCTTCTGTCCAAGACCAACACGCAGACATACGATGATAAACGCGGAGATCACACCGCCGGCAAGATTTCCTTTACCGCCTGTAGAAGAAATGCCGCCGAATACTGCCATAGCGATGGCGTCCATTTCAAATCCGTTTCCTGTCGTGGTATTTGCTCCGTAGGAGGAGGACACCAGGAACAGGGCGCACAGTCCGGAAATAGTTCCCATCACTGTGTAAATGATCATACGGATCTTCTGTACATGAATACCGGAATAGTATGCAGTAAGACGGTTTGTACCGATAGCGTATACTCTTCTTCCGAAAGTGCTCTTTCCAAGAATAACGGCAAAGATCACTGCAAGGATCAGCACCAGGAAAAGGATGTAGGGAACCTGTCCCACTTTTCCGCCGATCAGACGGAAACCGTCCGTATTTGTAACGGAAATACTTCCTCCGTCTCCCAGAACGATCTCGGCAATACCACGGAAGATGATCTGTGTTGCCAGAGTTACGATCATAGGAGGAAGCTCCTGAAATCTCGTAAGGATGAATCCGTTGATGGCTCCGCATATGGTTCCTACGATCAGCGCAGTCAGTACGACTACGATAAACGGCGCGTTGGAATTGCAGACAATACAGCACATGGTAGCGGAAAGGCAGACGATAGAGCCTACAGAGATATCAATCTCGCCCAGCACCAGGATATATGCCATTGTCAGCATCAGGAATACCTCTGCCAGATAAACCGGCATCTGACGGAGCAGACTGTTCAGGTTATAAAACTCTGAGAATATTGCGCAGAAAATATTTACGGCAATAAAGATCAGAACCAGAATTCCTTCCCAGGAGAAGATCATCCGCTTTACCGAACTTTCTGGCACATTGTTAATACTTCTTCCAGATTTTCCAGCCATGATTACATCTCCCTTTCTTTCAGTGCGTTTCTGTCAGCAGCACGCTGCAGAACAATGTTAATGATAACAACTGCAAGAATGATCAGGCCCTTGATCGTATTCAGCCAGAGCTGGTTGAAGAACGGGATCAGCGGAAGCGCTCTCGCGATAGTCGCAAGGATCAGAGAACCAAGAAGGGCCCCCAGAACAGTTCCCCGTCCGCCGTTCATGCTGACGCCGCCGATTACACAGGCTGCGATAACATCCATCTCTCCGCCGTACTGCATGTCAGGCATGGCCGATGCATAAACGGAAACCTGAAGGGCTCCGCCCAGACCGGAAAGAAGACCCATGATCGTATAAACAAGAAGTTTCGTATTTTTTACGTTAATACCGGAAACTTCAGCCGCCTCCGCGTTGCTTCCTACCGCGTAGATCTTACGTCCGGTCCTGGTCCATTTCATAAACCAGAAGAAGAAAGCGTAGCAGACAATGATCACCCAGATCACACAGTTGATTCCTAAAAACTTGCTGGTGGCAAAATTCTTGAAGCTTCCCAGAGCTGCCGCGCTGGCCCACTCGCCGCCGTTGGAAACAAGATAACCCATTGCACGATAAATATACATAAAGCCCATGGTAGCGATGATCGGCGGCACGTCTGCTCTTGAGATCACCAGACCTACTACAAATCCGCAGACAATACCAATGGCAATGGCGATAACAAACGCCAGAACCGGGTTCGCGATCACATCGTATTTCAGCATCATTCCGATAGACATACCGGATAAAGCCAGAGTAGACATGATGGAAATATCAATTCCGCCTACCAGCATGACGCAGAGCATACCAAGCGCCATGACCATCATTACCGCATTGTTTTTCAGCATATCCATCAGTGACTTTGGCGTCAGGAATGATGGGCTGATCGCTGTAACGATCACAAAAAGCACGATCAGGACAATCGCAAGCAGGGCTTCACGAGAGCCTGTAATTCTTTTCATAAGTGATTTCTGTTTCATTTTTCAGCCCCCTTTCCGGTTCCTTTCTCCATGGCAAGCTCAAGGATTCTTTCCTGAGTAGCCTCGTCACGGTTCAGCTCGCCGGTCTTTCTTCCATTGCACATAACAACGATACGGTCTGACATGCCCAGGATCTCAGGCATCTCCGAAGAGATCAGGATGATGGCGTATCCTCTCTTTGCCAGATCTCCCATGATCGCGTAGATCTCCGCTTTGGCACCTACGTCCACGCCCTTGGTGGGCTCGTCCATGATAACGACCTTCATCTCCTGGCTGAGTGCCTTGGCAACTACAACTTTCTGCTGGTTGCCGCCGGAAAGAGAACTTGCCGGCTGGAAGATATCCACTGCCTTGGTGTCTACCTCCTCCAGAAGCTTTTTCGCCAGATCTCTCTCTGTCTTCTCATCATTGATCCCATGCTTCGCGTATTTGCTGATGGTAGGAAGCGTTACGTTTCTTCCAAGTCCCCAGCTCATGATCAGACCCTCTTTCTGACGGTCTTCCGGAAGCAGGATGATTCCTTTTTCCATTGCGTCGGAGGGGCGTTTAATATGTATTTCTTTTCCTTCCAGATATACCTTTCCGGAATCCGGATGAGTGATGCCGCAGATCGCCTCCACAGTCTCTGTACGTCCGGCGCCTACCAGACCAGTAAGACCTACGATCTCTCCGGCTCTTACGCTGAAGGACACATCCTTGAAGAAACCGGTTCTGGACAGATTCTCCACTCTCAGCATTTCCTGGCCCAGTTTTACCTCCGGCTTCGGGAACAGGTCGTTGATCTCACGTCCGACCATTGCTTTGATCAGGTCCGCATTGGTGATCCCGTTTACGTCATAAGTTCCGATGTACTGGGAATCACGGAATACGGTCACGCGGGAAGCCAGACGGTACATATCCTCAAAACGGTGGGAAATGAAGATAATGGATACGCCTTCTTCCTTTAATTTATCGACAAGTGTATAGAGCTTCTCGGATTCAGATTTCGTCAGTGCCGCCGTAGGCTCATCCAGGATGATGATCTTGGCGTTGGTGGACATTGCCTTGGCAATCTCTACCATCTGCTGCTGAGCCACGCTCAGCGTACCCATCTCATCTGTGGCGTCGAAGTCTGCGTCAAGCTGCTGCAGGAGCTTGTTTGCCTCTGCGTTCATAGCCTTCCACTGGATCATTTTGTTTTTGATGATCTCGTGGCCCATGAAAATGTTTTCCGCCACGGTCAGATGCGGATATGAAGTGGGATGCTGATAAACGGCTGCGATACCTGCCGCCTGGGCATCCTTCGGTCCTTTGAAGTCCACTTTCTTTCCGTTTAAGAACATTTCGCCTTCTTCCGCCTTATGTACACCGGTAATAACTTTGATGAAGGTAGATTTACCGGCGCCGTTTTCGCCCATAAGCGCATGAACTTCACCGGGTTTCAACTGGAACTGCACGTTGTTCAGCGCCTTAACGCCCGGGAAAATCTTCGTAATGCCTTTTAACTCAAGAACATATTCAGACACGGCTCTTTCTCCTCCCTTTTTATGATCTCTTTTTAATTCGATTCCATTTTAGCATTAGTGATTTTTTAAAAAAATGGGAATATTTTTGGAATCGGGGTAAAATATTTTTCAGTTATTTGCACAAAACTATGGTGAACATTGACACCAGAAATGGCATTTGTTATAGTAAATATATTGGAAATTGAAGGGATTTTGATAAATGCGTTTTATAGATAAAGTTAAAAGGAAACTGCGCAGCGGAGCGTGGTATCCTTTTTATAATAGCTTTTATGAAAGAACCAGACTGGATCCGGAGATGATCCTTCTGGAGTCCAGAAGCGGAAAGGCCCTGGAAAGCAATATCCTGGCAATACTCAAGGAGCTTCAGAAAGACTCCTACCGGAATTTTTCCCTGGTTCTGTCCGTACACCGGGACGCTTCAGAAGAGATCGGCGAAAAGCTCCGGCAGAATTCTCTGAAAGTATCACGGATTGTCCGTACCGGTTCCCTATCCTATTACCGCGCCTTAAGTCAGGCAGGTTATCTGGTAAACGACACCACTTTCCCGGGACGCTTCATAAAAAAAGAAGGGCAGATCTATCTGAACACCTGGCATGGAACGCCCCTGAAGAAAATGGGCCGGGACAACCGTCCGGAAGCCGTCAGCATGGGGAACGTCCTGCGGAATCTTCTGGATTCTGATTATCTTGTATTTCCCAATTCTTTTATGGAAGAAAAAATGTCCGGCGCTTATATGCTCCCCAGTCTTTACCGGGGCACCGTACTCCGGGAGGGATATCCCAGAAACGATATATTCCGCGGCTCTCCTGATGAAAGCCTTCTTGAAAAAGCAGGACTGAAAGGCAAACGGCTGATCACTTATCTTCCTACCTTCCGGGGCCTGATCGGAAATGTGGACCGTCAGGATTACATGGATACGCTGTCCGGTCATCTCCGGCTCTGGGACAGCGAGCTCCGCGACGGAGAGGTCCTTCTGGTGAAGCTTCACCCGTTTCTCCACGGAAGCGAGACTTTTGAAGGATACCGCCATATCCGTTCCTTTCCCGCCCAGTGGGACACTTATGAAGGGCTCAGTCTGTGCGATACTCTGATCACGGATTATTCCAGCGTATTTTACGACTTTGCCAATGCAGGCAAAAAAATCATCCTGTTTGCCTACGACCGGAAGGAGTATGAAAGCGGCCGGGGAATGTATGAGGATATCGGATCGTATCCTTTCCTGTACACAGAAGATCCCCGTCAGGTGATCCCTTTCGTTCACAGAGAGGGCGGCGTTCCTGACGAAGAGTTTCTTAAGCGCTACGCCACCTACGAGGACGGACACGGCACTGAAAAAATATGCCGTCATGTATTTCTTGGCGAAAACTGCTGCCGGACAAAAAGATACACCGGAAACGGAAAGCAGAACGTTCTTATTTACGGCGGCGATCTGGCCCAGAACGGTATTACCACTGCTCTGTGTTCTCTTCTGACGGAAATGGATCTTTCAAAATATAATTATTTTCTCTCTTTCCGTACTCTGTATACAAAGGAACATCAGGAAATTCTGGATAAAATCCCTCCGGAAATGGGAATCTATCCTCTGGGAAGCGAGATGAACATGGATCTCCTCACAGCAGCAGCCCTGATGAACTTCATGAAAGGATCCGGATCAGAGGCTGTCCGGCGCCGTATTCACCGGGCTTACCAAAGGGAATGGAAAAAGCATTTCGGCGGAACAGAATTTTCTCTTGTGATCCATTACAACGGATATGAAGCCTATATTACTTCTCTGTTTGAAGAAGCTCCATGTCCGAAGATCATCTGGGTCCACAACGATATGGTCCGGGAGATCAGGACCCGGGGGAACCAGAATCCGTATCTCCTCCGGGAAGCTTACCGTACTTACGACCGCATCGTGTCTGTCAGCAGGGATATCGTCCCGTCTGTTGCAGAAATAAGCGGCGAAGGATCCGGCCGCGTTTCTGTGATCAGCAACTGTCACGACTATAAAAGCGTTCTCCGGCGGGCTGAGGAAGAACTCTCTTTTGATGAAAACACATTATCGGATCATTCTCTTGAGGAACTGCGCGCTGTTCTTGACAGCAGCGACACGAAATTTATCAGCATCGGACGTTTTTCTCCGGAAAAAGGCCATATGCGGCTGATAGACGCTTTTGACAAATACTGGAAATCTCACCGCGGAACATGGCTGATCATCATCGGCGGCAGCGGAGAGCTTTATGAGGATACGGTCAGGCATGCCCGTTCCTGTTCCGCCTCGGATCATATCATATTGATCCGTTCCATGAGCAATCCAATGCCTGTTCTGAAAAAATGCAGTCTTTTCCTGCTTTCGTCCTGCTACGAGGGCCAGGGACTGGTCATGCTGGAAGCCGACACCCTGGGAGTGCCTGTTATGGCCTGCGATGTCAGCGGTCCCCACGGTTTTCTCTCAGAGCATGGAGGAGTCCTTCTGAAAAACTCTGCCGAAGGGCTTCTTGAGGGAATGGAACTTTTTGCCCGGGGAAAAGCGGCTGCGCTCTCCGTGGATTACGAAAGGGCCAACGCAGAGTCCGCCGCCATGACGGAGGAACTGATCCGCCAGACTATATCATCCATATAACAGCATGAAAGGAGCTTATCATGACTTATCCTCTGGTATCTGTCATTATGCCGGTATACAATGGAGCGGATTTTATCCGCCAGGCCGTAGATTCTGTGTTCTGCCAGGAAGTCCCTTTGGAGCTTCTCGTCATTGACGACTGCTCTACAGACCGTACCGGGGAGGTTCTTGCTCCCTACGAAAACAAAGAAAATTTTCACTATATCAGAAATCCATATAATAAAGGGGCAGCCGCTTCCCGCAATCTGGGCGTTCAGAAAGCGTCCGGAAAATATATCGCTTTTCTTGACGCGGACGACTGGTGGGAAGCCGGAAAGCTGACAGAACAGCTTGAGGTCATGGAGCGCACCCGGCGGGTGCTCTGCTCCACTGGGCGGGAACTTATGAATCCGGACGGAACCTCCACCGGGAAATATATTCCTGTAGGCAGCACTGTTTCCTACAGAGATCTGCTGAAACACAACAGCATTAACTGTTCTTCTGTGCTGCTTAAAAGAGAAGCCGCACTTGCATATCCCATGGAGCATGACGACAGCCACGAAGACTATCTTACCTGGCTGAAGATCCTGAAGGAATACGGTCCCGCGGCAGGGATCAACAAGCCCTATCTGAAATACCGCTTGAGCCAGGGCGGAAAATCCAGGAATAAACGGAAGTCCGCAGCCATGACTTACCGCGTTTACCGGTATATGGGATATTCCCCCATAACAAGCGCTGTTTTTTTCATTTCCTATGCTCTGCATGGAATATGGAAATACCGCTGAAGCTCTGAAAGGAGAAAGGAAAAACCGTAATGGGAAAAGCAAAGACTCTGATCGCCGGAGAAATCCTCTCCCATCTGGGAGGAAGCCGTCCGGATCCCTATGTATGGGTGTTCTCCTCCACGGACAACAGCCATTATAACTATAATTCACAGTATCTTTTTGAATATGTAAAGGAGCATGTGCCTGAAGTCACTCCGCTCTTTGTAATAAACGACAATCAGCTCCGTCAAAGACTGTCTGAGAAATTCGGAGCCCAGTATTTTTTTGAAACGAAATCGAGCTCAGGTATCCGCAGGGCGCTTTCCGCAGGCGTGTGGTTTACTTCCGCAGGTCTTCCTGTCTATGGTACCGGTCTTTCCAGAAACAGGATGATCGTTAATCTGTGGCATGGCGTACCGCTGAAAAAGATCGCCCTTTTGGACCCCAATCTGAAGAAGTCCTCCCGGCTGTATTTCCGGAAAATTTTTTCAGAAAATTACACCTGCATATTAACTACCTCCCGGTCCCTTGTTCCTCTTATGGCCGAGAGTTTCCATGTTCCGGAAAACCGGATAAAAGTCTGGGGACAGCCCAGAAACGATAACATTTTCCGCAGAAAGAACAGAAAAAAGCTTCTTGATAAAATATACCCGGATCTGCCGGAATACAGCCGCGTTATTCTTTACGCGCCTACCTTCCGCGATCAGGGAAGCGTACGTCTTTTTCCTTTTCCGGATTTTGACCAGAAACTTCTGGAAAAGTATCTGGAAGAAAAGAATATGCTTCTTTTTATCAGAACGCATATTGCGGAGCGGGCTTCCGCCCGTCCTTTCCTCGGCAGCCGCATACGCTTTCTCGGAGAAGATGAGGCCGGAGATGTTACAGGTATCCTTGATATCTTCGACTGCCTGATCACAGATTACTCCAGTATCTATATCGATTATCTGCTCACCGGAAATCCCATCGTTTTTCTTCCCTATGACAAGGAAGAGTATCTTGCGGGAAGAGGAATGAATTTTGATTACGATGAAGTGACTCCCGGTCCCAGACCTGGAACCCTGAAGGAATTTCTGGATTGTCTGGTCCCGGAAAACGACTGCTGGAAAGCGGACCGGGACAGGGTAAACCGTCTGTTTAACGAGATCCAAAAGCCCTGTGCCGGAGAGATCTGCCGTCATATACTGAAAAAAATCCGGGAGAGATGACACCCGGGATCATAAAAAACAAGTTCACTGTATTTAGTAAAAGGAGGCCGTTATGAAACTGTTGATTGTAGACGACGAAGAGCTTACACGTACCGGTGTGATCTCCTCTCTTGACTGGAAATCTCTTGGGATTGACGAGGTTCTTCAGGCTGACGACGGCGTCCACGGACTGGAAGAAGCCCGTATCCACCGGCCGGAGATCATCCTGTGCGACGTGCGTATGCCCCGTATGGACGGTATCACCATGCTGGAACGTCTGGAAAAAATCCTGCCGGACTCTGTGCCGATCTTCATGAGCGGGTATTCAGATAAAGAATACCTGAAGGCGGCCATCAAGCTGAAGGCAGTAAATTATATAGAAAAGCCCCTGGTTCCCTCTGAGATCCGCGACGCTGTTCTGGAAGCCAGAAACCTTTATATGCAGAAGCTCCATTCCCACCGGGGCGAAACCATGAAGTCCATGGAAACGGCTTCCCAGCTTGCCCTCCTTCTGACCGTCCCGTATAACCCGGACAGCAGCTCTCTGGACACGCTGGTTTCGGAACTGAAGCTGACTATGAACCCGTCCACTTATTTTACTTCCGTGATCGTCAAAATGGATGATTTCATTCATCCGGAGACACCCTCTTTCCCGGAATTTTTTGATGATTTCCGGCATTTTGTCTCCCATCTTCACATGGACTGTATCTACACAGAAAAGAAACGGCAGTACCTGGTGTATTTTCTCTTTGGGCAGACTGCCCCTTCCGCGCATACCATCGGATCTGTAGGCGATTTTCTGTGTTCCCGCTTTGCGCCTTTTATAAAGTTTTCCATAGCCGCCGGAGATACTGTCTGCGGAATCTCCAGGGCGTACCAGTCCTACGCCTCCGCCGTGATCCTTCTACAGAGCAGTTTCTTTTTCCCGGCGGATACAATGCTCACCTCCGAAGCGATGGAAAAAACAGCTTCCGGCGCCGCGCTCTCCATGCCGTCTCCTGAGGATTCTTTTTCAGAGGCGCTTTCTTCCGGAAATGAAGATGAAGCCAGATCCATTCTGGATCATCTGGCATCTATTTTCCTGAACAGCCGCCGCTTTCTGCAGAATCCGGTCAAGGATCTGTACTACCGGCTTTTTCTCTGTCTGGAAAGCGCCAGAAACCAGCAGCAGATTCCAGGTTCAAAAAATCCGGAGAGCATTGCGGAAACCATTGCCCGGTGTTTTACGTTTTCCGAGCTGCATGATACTCTTGCGGAAAAGACAGAGGCGTTCTTCCGGGACGCGGCAAATAATTCTCAGGAAAATCCCACGATTTTTCTGATCAAAAAATATATCGGCCAGAATTATATGAATGAAACTCTGTCCGTTAAGGATATCAGCGCCCATGTGTTTCTTTCCGCCTCCTATGTCTGCACCTTTTTTAAGAACGAGACAGGCCAGACGCTGAATCAGTATATAACGGAATATCGTATGGAAAAGGCAAAACAGCTTCTCCTGGATTCCCGTTACAAGATTTCCGACATCTCTTCCAGAGTCGGCTACAGCGACGGAAATTATTTCGGAAAAAGCTTCAAAAAATACAGCGGCCTTTCGCCTTCAGAATACAGGGAGAAAAATTTGCAATGAGAAGTGTTTTTCAGAAAATACGCCATTCCTACGGCGATATGAGTCTTCAGTCAAAGTTTACCATCGTCCTGGCGATCGCCGTCACCATTCCTGTGCTTACGGTAGGGATCTTTTTTTACAGCAGGCTCTATGATATGGTAATCGCCGACACGATCCGCCGGGAACAGGACGCTTCCGCAAAAACGGCTCCTCTTATCGAGGAGGAGGTACAGCAGATCCTGGACGCATATACGGAAATCACGGATCTTCCTTTTTTTCAGAAGATTTTTCATCAGCCGGTCAATTCCCCGTCCTCCCTGCTTCTTAACAATACGGAAACCTATGAATTTTATAACGCGGTGCAGGCTCTCACAGACAGGCAGCAGATCACCGGGCTTCAGATTTATATGGACTTTCCTATGGATTCCGTCCAGCTTTTTGAAGATGAGCTTACCTGTGATTATTTTTCTCCCATGAGCCAGGCCAAAGGAACATACTGGTATGGAATCTTTCAAGGTACCGGCAGATCTGAGCTTTTCTGTCCGTCCTTTTATCTTGGCGACCGTGAACAGAAGACTTACGGCGATATGGCCTACATTACCTCCACAACCTTTTATTATCAGCAGAATTCTTATCAGGCGTATATTGCCGTTTATTTTTCTTCGGATCACATCGCTGAAATCCTGAAGGACAATCTAACCCAGAACGACAGCGTTTCTTACATTACCAATGAAAGAAACGCCATGGTAGCTTCCTCAGACGACGCTCTTGCCGGGATCTACTGGCTGGATTATGATACGATCCGCGATTCCTTTATGTCTTCCAACAATTTTATGGAACGCGAGATCCTGAACAAAACAGTTTACGCGGGATTTTACAGCATCCAGCAGCCCGGATGGTTTATGGTCACCGTTCTTCCGGCGGAACCTCTGATCGCCAGAAGCAATATCCTGATGCTGGAATATATCCTGATGTATCTCGGCGTGCTGGCTCTGGCGTCTGTTGTCGCCCATTTTCTGTCCCATTCCATCACGAACCGTATCTCCTCTGTCATCCATCAGATGAGCAAAGTCAGAGAAGGCACTCTGGTGCCTATGGACAGTCCCGAGTATCACGATGAGGTAGGCGATCTGATCGACACTTATAACTATATGACGCGGAAAATGACGGCTCTTCTGGAAGAACAGCTTAAAGCGGCGGAGGAACTCCGCATTGCCGAGTTCAATTCCCTTCAGGCACAGATCAATCCTCATTTTCTTTACAACACTATGGACATGATCAACTGGCTTGCTCTCCAGGGAAGAAATTCAGAGGTTTCCGCCGCTGTACAGAATCTTTCCAAATTTTATAAACTGACGCTGAGCCGGAAGGAAAGCATCACGACCATCGGCAGGGAAGAGGAGCATGTATCCATCTATGTAGAACTTCAGAACATGCGGTTTCATGACAGGATCACCTTTGTATCCGATATTCCGGATGAACTGACAGAATACCAGATTCCCAAGCTGACGCTTCAGCCTGTGATCGAAAATGCCATTCTCCACGGGATCCTGGAAAAGGACAGCAAATCCGGCACCATTGTACTGACGGGATGGCTGGAAAATAACGACATTGTTCTTCTGATCTCTGACGACGGGGTTGGAATTCCTCCCGAAAAGCTGCCGTCTATTATTTCCGGTTCCGGCAGCAGCAGTTCAGGCGGAACAAATATCGCCGTTTATAATACCCACCGGAGGCTGGAGATCCTCTATGGCCAGGGTTACGGTCTGACCTACTCCAGCCAGCCCGGTCAGGGAACAGAAGTCCAGATAAGGATTCCGGCGCAGAAAAAATACCGCAGCCCATATGTCACCAGACCTTCCTACGACAGTCAGGTATTTCTTCCTCTCGGTACGGTGTCGGCTTCCGCCGCTGCCCAGGGCCGGGACATTGTGGCTCCGGAAAAGCTGCTTCAGTACAGCCAGCGGCTTACCCACAATCTGTACAACCTGAAAAATCTTCATCAGGTGTTCCAGGAGCTCCCTCCGGACGAGAATTTCTTTATCCTCGCCCACCAGGTTACGGAAGACTTTCCTGGGCATACCCACGGCTACTTTGAACTTAACTATCTGTGCAGCGGAGCCCTTATCAATGTTGTCGATGGAAATGAAATATATATGGCTCCCGGCGATCTCATATTCCTTAATACAAGAGCCGTACATGAGCTGCGTTTCCAGCAGAAAGATACTCTGCTGATCAATTTCTGTCTCAAACAGGAAATCTTTCATCAGACTCTGGCGGAGTTTTATAAGGACAGAAATCTGATCTCAGACTTCTTCAGAGGAGAAAACAGCGGAAAAAATTATATTTTCTTTTCTCTCGGACACCGTGTCCAGGCCCAGTCCATGCTGACTTCTCTGATCCAGGAATACGCCGGCAACAATTTCCACCAGAGCTTCCAGCTGGAAGCCACGCTGCTGCTTCTGTTCACTTATCTTGTCCGTGAAAAAGAATTCAGTTGCTACGGAAGCGACGAATATACTTATCATATTCTACAATACCTGCATGAGCATGGCCCGGACACAGACGCAGAAACAGCCGCCGGACATTTCGGTATTAGCGCCGCTCAGATGGACGAGCACCTGAAAAAGCATACCGGGCGGGATTTTATGAGTTATGTATGGGACCTCCGGCTGGATCAGGCTTTAAAGCTTCTGTCCAATCCTGATCTGAACATTTATCAGATAGCCGAAAACTGCGGTTTCCGGAACGTTGAGGAATTTTCCGCTCTTTTCCAGAAGAAATTCCATGTAACTCCTACAGAATACCGGAAACAGTTTTTGTAGGAGGAAAAGACATAGCGTCAGTATACAAAAAACAGCAGACTCCAAAAGACTTCATAACTGTCAGAACAAATGATGGATTTTGGGATAATAAAAAAATATTCCCCTCCCGGGCGGGAGGGGCAAAGGAGCATAATATGAATACAGAACCTCAGATCCTTCTCTATAATTTTACAGGAGACGACCGCCACCGCATGATCCAGCGGTATCTCAGAAGATCCGGCGTTTCCATCCGCAAAGTGGAAGCGCCGGAGTTCCTCCACCCTCTGGGCTATCTCTTTGGCATTTCCGGCTTCTCTCCTGATCCCCGCTTTAACCTGGGAGGAAATTTCCGGGATGAGATGATGGTGATGAGAAACTTTACCGAGGAACAGACGGACCGTTTTCTGGCTTTCTTTCAGGAACAAAGCCTGGAACCTGTCCGCCTGAAAGCAGTCCTCACTCCCATCACCGAACACTGGGATTCCCTGAAGCTTTATCATGAATTATGTCGGGAGTATAAGGCAATGCGCTGACTCCCGACACAATCCAGATTGTTTTTTATCTATATTTGTTCATCAGATCCACGTTTGCCTTTTCATATTCGTTAAATTCCGCTTCGATCTGCGCGTCCGTCTTTCCCTGAACCGGCTGATACCAGCTCTTGGAACTGAAATATGCGCTGTTGTCGGCATTTGTAAAAACCCTGCCGTGACGGGCGTAGATCTCGTTGATGGCCAGTTGAAGTTTCTCCGCGCCCAGAGCCGCCGCTTCAGAATCGCTCAGGTAGCGGGTATTGGAATCCGGAATGATGTATTCCGAGGAGGCCGTCCCCGCTGCCTGGGGCTGTTCCTGGGCGGCGGGAGCGGGCTGAGATTGTTCCTGTTCCTGAGCCGCCGGGGCAGGCGTACTCTGCTTCGTTTCCTGAGGGGTTTTTATTTCGTCCTCTTTATCTTCTTTTTCCTGCTCTTTTGTTTTCTTATCGTCAACAGGATTCTTTTCTTCTTCCCCATAAGCAATAACTGCCTCTACAATCTCATTATAATCACAAATCCCATTTCCCACATACCGGGCGGCGTCATCATCGTAGCTTGTTCCATCAAACGGGCTGACTGAACGTCCAATGTCATAAGACTGCTCAAGAAGCTCCATATATTCTGACTCTGAAGCAACTTCCTTATTATTCCACTTATAATTATATATGGGATTTCCATTCTCATCTATCTTCACACTTGTATTGTCTTCTGCTCCGTATTCACCTGACGCTTTCAGAACAAACTGTCCGTCCTGTATTCCATATATTTTGTCATAATATACATCCATATGTCCGCCGCTGTCTCTGAAAAGATTTTCTCCTTCTATGTAAGAAAAGCCATAATTCCACATATATTGTTCAATCACCGAACCATCTACATAAGTACATAGATAATCTCCGCCTGCGGTACTTCCAGTATTCACATACAATTCAGGTATTTCGTCCCCGTTAATATCTACCAGTTTATATAATTCCGTGATCATAAACAGCGTTTCAGTCGAACTCATTCCTACTTTATCGTGTATATTATCAATATAATCAAGATATGCCTGTTTCCATTCTTCTGACTGACCATCTTCTTCTAATTGCCTGTCCCTTTCAAGACGCTTAAAATCATTTGCTACCTCTTCTCCCTGCGGCCAGTTATTCAAATACCAGGAGACGACTGTTCCGTCTGTGTCGTAATAAACACTGAGCACATATTTTTTATCATTGATTATAGAAATATAGTCATAAAGGTTTTCATCTTTATAATGTTCCGTCCAGCCAATTTTAAGTAGAGAATCATTAACTTCTGCAATCGGTTCACCCAATTTTGTCCCAAACAGCCAGATATATTGCGCGCCTTCATTTTTCATACTGAACATGTCGCCGGACATTTCCAGATAAAATTGGTCCTTTTCATAGGAATCCGCATCTGTAAACTGCCAGTGCTCTGTCGGTTCCATATTAAGCATAGTAACCAGTTGTGCATACTGTTCCAGATAATTCTGCACATCGACGATTTCTGTAAACATTTTTTCTGAACTTGTTTTTATCATATTTTCTGCTGCACCCCCCGTCTCCATACCCGGCAAAAGAACTCCTGATCCAATCAGCAGCATCGCTACATATAATTTCTTTTTCATACACTCCCACAGCCTTTCTACTCCATTATTTTATACCATAAATATAACATTATCTGTACTTATTTATCAAATCCATATTAGCTATTTCCAATTTGTTAAAAGACGAAAGGTGAAAAGCCTCTCTGACAACTTTTCACCTTCATTTTCCACTGTTACATACTACTTTTATAATTAATCCATTCTTTCATATATGTATGTAGAATCCTCATCTGTAAAAGTCATTGTATCGCCGTCAAACTCTACAGAGAATGTAAAATGCCTTGCATAATCATTCAGTGATCCTGTTTGATCAAACATAGCCAGCTCAATTTTTTCTGAAGATTCGTGATAATTATATTCGCCGCTTCTTGATGTTCCATCATCATATGTATATTCCAGACTTCCGATTGATCCTTCTTTTTCATTTGGTTCATAAAATTCTATTTCGTCTCCAAGAAACACATATCCGTCTGGCTCTACCATTTCCCATTCACCCGCCAGTTTCTCAATACCGGATTTTTCGCCACATCCGCTCAGTAAGACACATCCAAAGTATCCACAATCTCATATTCATATGAGTCCATTGTATGCAGATCAGCCAACTCGACAGTATTGTCCTTTTCATCTGTCTGCTCAGATGAAGTCTCTTTTTGGGTATCAGATTCTCCTGAAACAGACTCCTTGCCTTGATCCCCATTCCCGTTTTGTGAAGTATTTTTTTCACAGATGAATCCATGTTCTTTTATTCCATTGATATCTCCGTCGCTCCAGGCATCGCCCCACTTTCCATTCTCTTCATAGATCTGCAGTTTCATATCGCTGCTGTCTCCGTTGGGTTCTCCTGAATCCCAGTTCTGATATTCAAATTCTTCTCCGTTGACCCATGTCCATGTATCTCCACTGTTTTCGGCTCCCAGCCAGAACCCTTCATTATTCTTGCCTTTTATCAATTCCTGAATAAAGGACTGCTCTTCCTGGGACGTGATTACTGCAAGATATCCACCCTGCTCTTCACAGAGTTCTTTCGCCTCATCCCAGGTATAATCTCCCTCCACCACCAGGTATTCATGATCATTCCATGTTGTACCAGGATTTTCACCGCTGGCGGCATGGACCGTTGCCGCTCCCGCACAGCATTAAAATAAAAAAAGCCAGACATAAAGCACTTACAATAGACATATACGCTCCTATAGTTATTTTCTATATTTTCTGTTAATTCTTACTCAATATTTTAACGGAATATCCGTTAAAAGTCAATGTGTTGTAAGTCTTTCATATAGAATATGTTTCATGAGGTATACAGAAATGAATTATATTCAAAGAATTCGTGCGTTACGGGAAGATCATGATTTGAATCAGACAAAAATCGCATCCATGCTTCATATCGCACAGACAACATATTCTGACTATGAAAAAGGGAAGGTGCGTATTCCGCTGGAATATTTGATCGAACTTGCTTACTTTTATGATGTGGATTTAAACTATATCGCAGGTATCAGTGATGTTAAGAACAGATTTCCCAGAAAATGATCTCATCCTTAGATGTCTATATGTCATTCAAAAAACCAGGAGGCTGCACACGGCAGTCTCCTGGTTTTTTGAATATATGTGTGTAAAACAGTAGAATGGTGTCAATGACACCCCCTGAAAGATCAGGCTTTGTAAATCTTGATGCCGAAAGACTCGTGAATAGTGGTTCTCGCTTCCTCGATCGTCTTAAATTCTCCTGCTTTCAGCATCTGAGCAGTAATATTTCCAATAGCGGTAGCCTCTCCGGGACCTGCGTGAACCTCCTTGCCTGTTGCTTTTGCAGTCAGTTCATTTAAGTATCCTGCATTGGAACCGCCGCCTACTACGTGAATACGGCTGTAGGTTCTTCCTGTCATCTCTTCCAGTTCCTTGGCCGTCTTTGCGTAGCAGTCCGCAAGGCTGGCATAAATCACTGTCGCCAACTCTCCCAGTGTTTCCGGAACTTTCTGTCCGGTCCTGCGGCAATAATCCTTTACCTCTTCTGTCATGTTGTCAGGAGAAAGGAAGCACTCGTCATTGGCGTCCACTCTGGACGGAAAATCTTTTGCTTCCTCTGCCATTGCGCAGATCTCCGCAAAGCTGTATTTATCATTGATCTCATGACGAACAGACTGAATCATCCACAGGCCCATGATATTTTTCAGATAGCGGAAACGTCCTGCATATCCGCCTTCATTTGTCAGATTCATTTCACAGCTCTTTTTGGAGCAGTCCGGAGTCTCTCTCTCAAGACCCATTAATGACCATGTACCGGAGCTGATATAGATAAAGTCGTCGTCGTTAGCGGGAACTGCCAGTACGGCGGATCCTGTGTCATGGGTAGCCGGAGCTACTACTTCCAGGTCAAAGCCTACTTCTTTCTGAACTTCTTCAGAAAGGTGTCCGATGCTTGTTCCCGGCATGATCAGTTTCTGGAAAATTTTTCTTGGGTATCCAAGCATATCGATCAGTTCATAATCCCAGTCTTTTGTGTACGGATTTACAAGCTGTCCTGTAGTCGCTTCCGTATATTCGCATGTTTTCTTTCCTGTAAGCAGATAGTGGAAATAATCCGGCACATGAAGAAGGGTCTCCGCCTGCTCCAGATATTCCGGATGCTGTTTCTTCACTGCCATCAACTGATAAACCGTATTGAAGATAGCTTTCTGGATACCTGTTCTCGCATACAGATCCTCCAGGGAAATGATCTTATAAACTTCTTCGTCCATTCCCTCTGTTCTGTGGTCACGGTAGCCTACTGTATTGCCCAGCACGTTTCCGTCTTTATCCAGAAGAACAAAGTCTACGCCCCAGGTATCCACACCCATGCTTACCGGGATCTTGCCGATCTCTTTGCATTTCTTTAAGCCGTTGATGATCTCTTTAAACAGACGGTCGAACTCCCAGCAAAGCTCTCCATCTTTCTTTACCATACCGTTTTCAAAACGATATACTTCCTCCAGTTCCATTTTGCCGTTTTCCATATGTCCCAGGATCAGACGTCCGCTGGATGCTCCAATATCTACCGCAAGATAATATGTAGCCATTATGAAAACCTCCTAAATATGTAAAATATTCACAGCGAAAACCATTGTGCAGTCTGCTGTGTTTTTCCTGATTCTTTTCTTAATAATCATAACATAAGTAAACTATATACATCAAGTATGAAGAATTTTATTCATGTGAAAATTATTTCCGATAATACATCCGGTACTGAACAGATTTATGTCTTATGTAATGAAAATATCCCCAGAGCTGCCTCTGGGGATATTTTCTATCTGCGGCCGCTCAGCCTTCTT
>DWVA01000274.1 GCA_019120475.1 Candidatus Blautia intestinipullorum
TAAAAAAAGCCGATGATCCGGCTTACGATTCCTGTGCAGGTCAGGATAAAAGTTCCCCTGAAAAAGTTCTTTTTCGACATTTTGACATCCTGTGGTTTTTTTGTAAATATATGCATAAAATTACCTTGACAGAACGGCGAGTATCTGTTAAAGTAATCACATCAAATCCGACAAAAATACTCGGAATTAGAGGAGTGAGTAGATGAAGCTATCAACGAGAGCGAGATATGGTCTTCGGGCTCTGATCGATCTGGGACTGTACAGTGAGACAGATGCAGTCTCTATTCAGAGTATTGCGGGCAGACAGAATATTTCCGTCAGTTATCTGGAACAATTAATGGGAAAGCTGAAACGGGCGGGACTGGTGGAGAGTACCAGAGGCGCCTGCGGCGGATACCGGCTTGGACGTCCGGCGGAGGAAATTTCTGTAGGAGATATCCTGCGTGTCCTGGAAGGAAGCCTGGAAGCGGCTCAATGTCCGGGAACTGCCGAGGAGCAGAGCTGCGAGACCCAGGATATCTGCGTGGCAAAGTATGTATGGAAGAGGATCAACGACAGCATCAATCAGGCGGTAGATACCCTGATGCTGAGTCAACTGATAGAGGAAAGCCGGAAAAAACGGAAAGAAAGAAATAATTGCTGTGAAAGCAGGGAGGACGAAGAATAAAATGAAAAAAATGATATATCTGGACAATGCTGCAACAACAAAAACAGCTCCTGAGGTTGTTGAGGCAATGCTGCCTTACTTCTCAGAATTTTATGGAAATCCCTCCAGTATCTATGATCTGGCGGGTCAGAGCAAAGAGGCGGTGACGAAAGCCAGAGAGCAGATCGCAGAAGTGCTTAATGCCAAAAAAGAAGAAATCTATTTTACCGGAAGCGGTACGGAGGCGGACAACTGGGCTTTAAAGGCTGCTTTTGAGGCATATAAAAACAAAGGAAACCATATTATCACCACAAAAATCGAGCATCACGCGATTCTTCACACCTGTGAATATCTGGAAAAGGAGAGAGGGGCAAAGATCACTTATCTGGATGTGGATGAAAACGGCATTGTCCGTCTGGAGGATCTGGAAAAAGCTATCACGCCGGAAACCATTCTGATCTCTATCATGTTCGCCAATAACGAGATCGGTTCCGTACAGCCTATTAAGGAGATCGGCATGATCGCGAAAGAACACGGTATCCTGTTCCACACAGACGCGGTGCAGGCGTTCTGCCAGCTTCCTATTGATGTGGACGAATGCAGTATTGATATGCTCAGTTCCAGCGCTCATAAGATCAACGGCCCGAAAGGTGTAGGATTCCTTTATATCCGGAAGGGAGTGAAGATCCGTTCCTTCGTCCACGGCGGAGCTCAGGAGCGGAAGCGCCGGGCAGGAACCGAAAACGTTCCGGGTATTGTAGGCTACGGCGCTGCGGCGAAGCGCGCTGCGGAAACAATGGAGGAGCGCACCGCAAAAGAGAGAGAACTGAGAGACTATCTCATCAAACGGATCACGGAAGAAATTCCCTATGTAAAATTAAACGGAGATCCGGTGAAGAGACTTCCGAACAATGTCAACGTCAGCTTCCGCTTTGTAGAAGGAGAATCGCTTCTTCTGATGCTGGACGGCTGCGGAATCTGCGCATCCAGCGGTTCGGCCTGCACGTCAGGATCCCTGGATCCGTCCCATGTGCTTCTTGCCATCGGACTTCCTCATGAGATCGCTCATGGCTCTCTGAGACTGACGCTCAGCGAGGAGACCACAAGAGAAGACCTGGATTATACAGTGGAGAATCTGAAGGAGATCGTGCAGAATCTGAGAAATATGTCTCCTCTATATGAGGATTTCCTTAAACATAACGGAGCAGAGGGGAAAAACTGACAGAATCTGTTTCGGCTTTTGAAGCGTTAAGCAAAGAAAAATCGTTTATAAGTACAGACAAGTACAGGATCACATATGTATAAATATTATAATTACGAATCAGGAGGAAACACATGTACAGTGAAAAAGTAATGGATCATTTTCAGCATCCGAGAAACGTAGGAGAAATTGAGAACGCCAGCGGCGTGGGAACAGTAGGCAATGCAAAATGCGGCGATATTATGAGAATCTTTCTCGATATTGACGATGAAACTCATATTATCAAAGACTGTAAATTTAAGACATTTGGCTGCGGAGCGGCTGTAGCTACCAGCAGCATGGCTACGGAGATGGTTATGGGAAAAACTATTGAAGAGGCCATGAAGGTGACGAATAAAGCGGTTATGGAGGCCCTCGACGGGCTTCCTCCGGTAAAGGTACACTGCTCTCTTCTGGCAGAGGAGGCGATCCACGCCGCTCTCTGGGATTACGCAGAAAAGCACCACATCGTGATCGAGGGCCTGTCAAAACCGAAATCAGATATTCATGAAGGAGAAGAGGATTCAGAAGAAGACTACTAAAAAGAAGAATCCGATATAGACTTCCTTTGGGAAAGAAATGCGAGGTGAGAACTTGACAGGGTTAACAGACGAACAGGTAAATCAGCGAATAGAAGAAGGCAGGGTAAATGTTGACGAGAATCCGAACACCAGAACTTATAAACAGATCATAAGGGAGAATACGCTGACATTTTTTAACTTTCTGAATCTGGTGCTTCTTATTCTTGTACTTATGGTCGGATCTTACAGAAACGCGTTTTTTGTGATGATCATCGTGATCAATACGCTTATCGGAATCGCCCAGGAGATCAGGGCAAAGAAGACCATTGACAAGCTGGCGATTCTTACTGCAAGAAAATCTGTGGTGATCCGTGAGGGAAAGAAATGGACGGTTCCCACAGAAGAACTGGTCCTGGACGATATTGTCTGTCTGAAAAGCGGCGATCAGGTTCCGGCGGATGCAAAAATCCTGGAAGGAAGCATAGAAGTAAACGAATCCCTTCTTACCGGCGAATCGGACAATCTTCCAAAATCCGAAGGGGACGAGCTGTTCTCCGGAAGTTTTGTAACTTCCGGAGAAGCCTGCTGTCAGATCATTCACGTAGGCAAGGACAATTACGCTTCCCAGATCACAAGCGAGGCTAAAGAATTTAAAAGACATAATTCGGAACTGAGAAATTCTCTGAATGCGATCCTGAAGGTTATCAGTATTATTATTGTACCCCTGGGCGCTCTTTTGTTTTACAAGCAGTTCTATATGGTCGGAAACAGTTTCCGGGATTCTGTAGTAAGCATGGTGGCAGGCGTGCTGGGAATGATTCCTGAAGGGCTGGTGCTTCTCACCAGCGTAGCGCTGACATTGGGCGCCCTGGTCCTTGCTAACCGGAAGACTCTGGTACAGGAACTGTACTGCATTGAAACCCTTGCGAGAGTGGACACTCTTTGTCTGGACAAGACGGGAACGATCACAGAGGGAACCATGTGCGTGGAGCGTGTGGAACCCTATCACCCGGGAAACAGGAAAAAGGCGAAAGACGAGGAAGATACAGACGACGAAGACGGCGGAGAAAACGCCGTGTCCGATAAAATGCAGGCGGAAAACACCCCTGGGGAAGATATAACCGGTATAGAAAAAATTGTCAGCAATCTCATGTATGTGCTCAAGGATCAGAACGCCACGGCGGACGCCCTCCGCAAACGTTTTCCGGCGAAAAAAGATATGGAGCTGGAGCATGTGATCCCTTTTTCTTCCGACAGAAAATACAGCGGCGCTGTATTTAAAGATGAGGGAACCTATCTTATGGGAGCCGTTCAGTTTATTTTTCCGGATGGAAATGAAGAGCTGACGGAACACTGCAGACAGTATGCGGAAGATGGACTGCGTGTCCTTGTGCTGGCCCGCAGTTCTGAAACGGCAGAAGGAACGGAACTTCCGGAAGGGCTGGAGCCTGTAGCTCTCCTTCTTCTTACGGATGTGATCCGTGAAGAGGCTCCGGAGACTCTTAAATTTTTTGACAGCCAGGAAGTGGATCTGAAGGTAATCTCCGGAGACGATCCGGTAACCGTAGCTGCTATTGCAAGAAGAGCAGGACTGAAAAACGCGGACCGATATATTGACGCAACGACGCTTGAGACAGAAGAAGATATCCAGAAGGCTGTGGAAGAATACAGCGTCTTCGGCCGGGTAACGCCCCAGCAGAAAAAAGAAATGGTCCTGGCGTTGAAATCCCAGGGACACACCGTAGCCATGACAGGAGACGGTGTAAACGACGTTCTGGCGCTGAAAGAGGCGGACTGCAGCATTGCCATGGCCCAGGGAAGCGACGCGGCAAAGAATATCGCAAACGTAGTGCTTCTGGATTCCAATTTCGCCTCCATGCCACATATTGTCAATCAGGGACGCCGTGTAGTAAATAATATCCGAACGGCAGCATCCATGTTCCTGATCAAGACCATGTTTTCGGTTATGCTTTCTCTTCTGACGATCTTTTTTGGAGAGGCATACCCCTTTGAACCGATACAGATGTCTCTGATCAGTGCCTGTGCGGTGGGAATTCCAACCTTCCTTCTTGCTCAGGAGAATAATTATGAAAAAATCGACCATACATTCCTCAGGCATGTTTTCCTGAACGCCTTTCCTGCGGCGCTTACGATCACGTCCTGCGTGTTCGCGGTGATGCTTGTCTGCCAGAATGTTTATCATTCCAATGATATGCTGAATACTGCCTGTGTTCTTGTAACAGGATGGAACTATATGGCCGCGCTGAAAACGGTATACGCGCCTTTGAACCGATACAGGAAAGTGATTATATATGGAATGCAGTTTATCTTTTTTGCGGCGGCTGTAATCCTCCAGGATCTTCTGTTCCTTGGTTCTCTGGACTTCGGAATGATCATTCTGGTGTTTATTCTGATGACTTTCGCGCCGGTTCTGATCGATGTGATCACAGGATGGATCAAGGAGCTGTACGCCAGGTCTCTGGACAAGGAAACTCCTGGCCCCATCGCTTCTTTTCTGAGCAGACTGCAGAATGGCAGACCGCTGTAGATAATAAAAAATCCCCGGCCTATTGTGGGCCGGGGATTTTTCGCGTTTATTTCTGACGGCAGAGCCAGTAGCAGCCGAAGGCGGGGATCTGTACGCCTCTGGCCTCCATTTCACGACCGGAGATCAGATCGAGATACATGCCGTCTTCCTCATTGATCCAGGCAACCTTGTCGTACTCGCTGAAATTGTAAATACCGATGAATTTTTCCGTTTCATTTTCACGTACAAGAGCGAGAATGGAAGAATCCCAGGTATCCAGCGTACGCAGAGGCACATCGCTGTTGAACACGCTGTGTGAGGTGCGGATATGTTCCAGCTTGTCCAGAACAGGGAAGAGTTTTCCCTGGACAGTCTCGGGACGGTGCCGGTTTTCCGCAAGATCCCACCGGAAGTCGCCTCTGTGGATATAACGGGAATCAGCCGCTTTTTCGGGATCATTTTTGTATGAATAATCATTCAGCATGCCGATTTCATCGCCGCTGTATACTACAGGAATACCGGACTGAGAGAACATAAAGGCGTGAAGAGTAATATCATAGCGGATGGCCCGGTCTACGCCTTCTTCATTGCCCTCAAATCCAAAACGCTCAATACCGCACAGAGATGCAGTGGTTCCGCAAAGCCTTGCGTCTCCAAGACGCGGATCGTCATTGTACAGCTCTCCTCTTGCAAAAGAGTCAGGATATTTTCCTGTAAAGAAGTCATTGAGGTATTTTTTATGCGGGACTTCTTCGATTCCAAAGTTCCGGAGGAAATCGTAATCCAGTCCCCAGCCGATGTCGTCATGGCAGCGGAGATAATTCTGGAATACATATTCCCTGGGAAGTGCGACTACAATATCAAGCTGGCGGCGCAGCAGAGAAACATCTCTTGTGGCGACAGTATGCCAGGTGCTTGCCATGGTGGTCACGTTGTAAAGAAGGTGACATTCCGGTTTTTCCACTGTTCCAAAATAGGGAACCACTTTTTCCGGAGCCATAACGACTTCTCCAAGAAGGAGCACGCCCGGGCAGACGATTTCGCAGATCATCCTCATCATACGGACAATGGTGTGGACCTGAGGAAGATTGCGGCAGTTGGTGCCAAGCTGCTTCCAGATATAGGGAACAGCGTCAAGACGTACAATGTCCACTCCCTGGTTAGCCAGATAAAGCATATTGAAGATCATTTCATTCAGTACAATAGGATTGCGGTAGTTCAGATCCCACTGATACGGATAGAAAGTGGTCATTACATGTTTTTTGATATCATCCAGCCAGGTGAAATTGCCCGGAGCTGTAGTTGGGAATACCTGCGGGCAGGTCTGCTCGTAAAGAGCCGGGATATCATAGCTGTCAAAGAAGAAATAACGATCCTGATATTCTTTTTCTCCGGCGCGGGCGCGCTTTGCCCACTCGTGATCCTCAGACGTATGGTTCATAACAAAGTCCAGACATACGCTGATCCCCCGTTTATGGCAGGCGGAAGTTACCTCGGCAAAATCCTCCATTGTTCCAAGTTCCGGCTGAACGGTACGGAAATCCGCAACCGCGTATCCGCCGTCGCTGCGTCCTTTGGGAGAAGAAAGAAGGGGCATTAAATGAAGATAATTCACATTGCATTCCTGGATGTAGTCCAGCTTTTCTTCAAGTCCTTTTAAGGTTTTGGAGAACGCGTTTACATACATCATCATTCCGGTGAGATCGTTGCGCTTGTACCATTTGGGATCCTGTTCTCTTAAAATATCAGATGTCTTGAGATCCTCATTTCTCGCGTCATAGAATTTTTTCAGTTCAGCCAGGAGATCGTTCAGATGCATCATTACATAAGGATTATCCTGATACAGCTCGCAGTACAGCCATTTCAGCTCGTCGATATGGCGGTTGAGACGAGCCTCATAAATGGCTTCGTCGTCCCGGGCCGGAGCCGTGGGCTCGGTCTTTTTTGTTTCGACCTTGGCAGGCTCGGTCTTCTTCGTTTCAACCTTCACAGGCTCGGTCTTCTTTGTTTCGACTTTTACAGGCTCGGTCTTTTTCGTTTCAACCTTTACAGGCTCGGTC
>DWVA01000038.1 GCA_019120475.1 Candidatus Blautia intestinipullorum
ATCTGTATTCTATTTTACCTGAAACAGAAGATTTTGCAAGCATTTTATCCTTTACTCTGCTAAAATTTCAACCGCAGTATTCTCTGAGAACGCTCTGAAGGGCCGAAGCGCTGCTGGAATGGCACCTGCATACGGGGATGGATTTTCTTTTCGCCTCCTCTACCGCGCAGTTGACCATCTTATGAGACACCGTACTGGTAAACAGAATCAAAAGATCCGGATCCCCTATTTTTTTCTTCATCGCGCCTTTCTCTTTCGCAAATATTTTCGCTTTGCATCCATAACATTTACAAATATCCGCATATTGACATACCATTCTTTCATTTCCGCCTACGATCACGATACTCATACGTCACCTCTTTTTTGTTATACTAAACTAACTATATGTGAAATTTTTGAGTTAGCTTTTACTAACTCCTTACTCACATATTAACATATATGATTTTTTCTGTCAAATACTTTCTATCTTTCCTCTATGTTCTTTCCTGCTGTTTCTTTTTCCTCTCCCGGCGCTCCTTTGTCACTGGCGGATCTGTTTTTTCTGTAATCCTCTGCCCCGCACACAGTAAGCACGCCTTCCGCCACACGGAAACGGATATTTTTTCCGCCGTAGGCGATTCCGTAAACACGGTCCGGATCCGACTGATAACCGGGACGCGGATCGTTTTCCAGAACCTCCGTAAGCGGCTCTCTGATCTCTTCCGGAATCTTTTCCAGCCATTTTTCAGGAAATACCACCTTCAGTCTGTGATCCTTGATCCTTTCTGTAAACCCTCCTGACGCTTCCGGACGGCAGTCTGTAGGAATATATGGTTTAATGTCAAAAATCGGCGTTCCGTTCATCAGATCGGCGCCTGTCACATAGAGCACAGGCCCCAGCTCCCTGTGAAATTCCACCCGTTCCAGACGGACGGCAGACAGCCCCAGGCTGTTGGGGCGGAAAGGCGATCTGGTGGCAAACACGCCTTTTCTTATATTTCCTCCCAGTCTGGGCGGCCTGACAGTAGGCGACCAGGTCTCTCTGATGTTTTCGGAAAACTGCCAGATCAGCCAGATATGGGTATATTCCTCCAGGCCCCGAAACGCCTCCGGGATCCTGTACTCCGGCTCAAAGACTATCTTTGCCCTTTGCTTGTTCAGCCTTCCGCTTTGATGAGGGATTCCGAATTTTTCTGTAAAATCATTATAGATACGCCCGATGGTCTTGATTTCCGTCATTTTATTCTTCCTCCGCGTCTCCAAAAATGCTGTCATAATCAAAGGAAAGATAGAAATCTTCCATTTCCTGAATTTTTTCCCGGTAATTCTCTTCTGTCAGAAGCCCTTTTCCCTCATAGATCCAGTCAATGATCTGATCGCTGATTTTCGACCCGTAATGAGTAGGATCCATATAATTATCCAGATTCTCCGTAATATCGTAGTGATCCGTAAAGGTATAAAGCTTTACATTGTCGTAGGGAAGAAGAAGCTCCGCCTGCAGCTTTTCCGCCTCAAAATAACGGACCAGATCCCCGTTTCTCTCCGCCTCGTCCCAGAAAGCCACACTGTACGGCGGCGTATAGAAATAGAACATGGTATCCGGATTTTCTTCTACTGTTCTGATGACGTTTTCCGTTACATTATCAGTAACTGTTTTCGCATCCTCTTCTGTGAAAGCCTTCTGTTCTCCTGCTTTTGTCTCCGGTCTCTCATATGCCTCCAGCACATGCTCCTTTCCAACAGGATGCTCCCACTCCCAGTAACTGTAAGCGTCCATAGATGTGGTCTTTTTCCCGTCTATATTATACTTTATCACCGGGAGCGTGCTGTCCAGGAAAATTTCTTTGTTCAGCACATAGTTTACGTCATTGAAAATATCATCGTCATAAAGATATTCAGGATAATCGTCATAGTTGCGGACTTCTCCCGCCTGGAAGATCTTATTATAGTCCAGACACCGGAAAATACATTTTGTATCCGGATTGGCGCTCAGTACCTTCCGCACCTCCTGATCGATCACATAATAAGTTTCTCCTGTGTAAGTGACTTTGATGGATTTTGTCCCGAAAAGCCTGTCAAACTGGGAAGCTTTAAAATTCTGCATCATAGACGTACCTACGATTGCAGCGTCATAATCATAAGTTTTGATGATCCCGTCGTTCAGATAGCGCTCCATACCGTCTACCAGGGGATATTCCACGCCGTCCAGGGCTTTATGATAGTGAAAGAACGGGTCGAGCACAATGGTGGCTCCTCCGGCCAGCACCAGCGCTGCTACTGTCCCTCCCAAAACAACTTGTACAAATCTGCGGCTGTTCATATTTCCTCCTTACTGCTCCTCTTTCCGCCATTCCGGTACCCTTTGTAATTTTTTCCTAGAAATTAAAATACAAAAATTCTGATACGCCTGACAGGGACATGATCCCCCACACAAGATAAAGAATCGCCGTCAGAGACCGTCTTACCGTAGGCTTGAACTCCATCTCCTGATTATTCTTAAACGCAAGGCAGATCACCAGCGCCGCCGTCATAAGAATCAGAGCGTCGAACCCTCTGATGGAGGATACGATCTCATTCAGTCCCGGTATATACTCATAAATAAAGGCAAATTCCGTCAGCTTAAACTGTTCCAGCATGGACGCTCTTACATTTAAGTTCTGGAATCTCAGGATTTTTTTGATCACTGTGACTGCCTGAGAAATAGAGTCTGCCCGGAAAAAGATCCATGTCACATTGATAAACAGAAAAGTAACCATCCACTGCAGAACCGTATGCATGGAATTCCACTGTTTCTTAAACATTCTGGTCAGCGCGTTGGCAACGCCATGAAGGAATCCCCAGAGGATAAACGTCCAGTTGGCCCCATGCCAGAGTCCGCTGACAAGAAATACGATGATAATATTGATATATGTACGGACAGTTCCTTTACGGCTTCCCCCCAGAGGAAAATAAATATAAGTTCTCAGGAACCTGGTCAGCGTCAGATGCCAGCGGCTCCAGAAATCCACTACAGAAAGCGCTTTATAAGGCGAGTTAAAGTTCATAGGGATCTTAATATTGAACATATACCCCAGTCCGGTGGCCATATCACAGTATCCGCTGAAATCAAAGTAGATCTGGAAGGCATAGGCGAACATCATCAGGATTCCTTCCATGGACGTGATCCCCGCCGATACGTTGCCATAGCCCCAGGTAACGGCTTTGCTGAGCGTATCCGCTATGATGACTTTTTTCACAAGTCCTGCGGAAAACACATAAATGCCGTGAGCCATATTGCCTGATTTCATTTTCCAGTTGTTCTTATCGGCAAACTGAGGCAGCACCTCATTGTGAAGCACGATCGGTCCTGCCACAAGCTGCGGAAAGAATGTTACAAACAGCGAATAATCAAGAATATTGTATTCCCGCGTCTGTCCTCTGTAGGAGTCGATCACATAGGACACCTGCTGGAAAGTAAAGAAACTGATCCCCAGCGGCAGAACAATATGGCGGAGCTGGAAATCTGTGGAAAACGCTTTATTCAGATTGTCCACAAAGAAATCATAGTATTTGTAGTAAAAAATAAGACCAAGATTAAATGTCAGTCCCACAGCCAGAAGGATTTTTTTCAGCAAACGAATTCTGGACTGGGGCATCTGCCATTTTCTCTGAAAGAGCTGGGACAGAATATAATTGACAATAATACTGCTTCCCATGATCCACAGATAGCTTGGATTAAAATATCCATAAAACCAGAAAGACATCAGTACCAGTTCA
>DWVA01000275.1 GCA_019120475.1 Candidatus Blautia intestinipullorum
TGTGTTACTTTACCGCACATGAGCATTATCAGCGCTCTTATCTACACCATTAAGTTTACGCTTGTAGCTGTGATCGTAAAAAATGTGGTAAGTCTCGCGCTTGCGCTGATGGTACGCCGCATCGGAAAAGGAAAAGGCATCTTCCGTACAGTATTCTTCTTCCCAAATCTTCTGGGAGGTCTGGCAATGGGATTTGTGTGGAGCTTTATTTTCCAGAATGTATTTTCCTTAATGCTGTTTTCTGAGGATTCTCCTATCCACATTCCGTTTCTGTGCAGCATGCTCCAGGATCCAAACAAAGCAGTATTTGCCATGGCGATCATGGCAACCTGGCAGACAGCCGGATATCTGATGCTGATCTATCTGAACGGACTGAACAATATTTCAGAGGATCTCTACGAAGCTGCGTCCATTGACGGGGCAACGCCGCTGCAGCAGTTCCGGCATATTACTGTGCCGATGCTGATGCCGGCATTCACGATCGTATTCTTCCTGACACTTTCCAGCAGCTTCAAGATGCTGGATGAGAACCTGGCGCTGACAAACGGAGACTTCGGAACGAGAATGCTTTCTCTTCAGATCCTCTTAACAACAAGAGAGAATACGCCTCCGAACTATGGTATGGCACAGGCGCAGGCTGTTATCTTCTTTGTTCTGATCGCGGTTGTTTCTATCGCGCAGGTAATCATCACCAAGAGAAAGGAGATTGAGGCGTAATGAAAGACAGAATGAGCACAAACAAAAAAATAAAGCAGGGGATCATGTATGTGGTTCTGACCATCGTGGCAGTCTACACCCTGTTTCCGATCTACTTTTTATTTGTGAATTCCTTTAAAAGCCAGAAAGAAATCGTTGCATCGCCGATCTCCCTTCCTTCAAGCTGGGATCTGACCTTCCTGAAGAATGCGGCGGAGCAGATCAAACTGGGAGAATCTGTGATCAACACATTGGTGATCACAGTTGTGGCGGTGGCTCTTATTGTTCTGATCTCGTCTATGACCGCATGGATGATGGTCCGCAATAAGACAAAAGGAAGCACCTTCCTTTTCCTGTGTTTTACGGCTGCAATGCTGATTCCTTTCCAGTCAGTTATGTATCCGCTGGTAAGTCTTATGGAAAATCTGGGCTTAAAGAATACCTTCGGACTGATCCTGATGTACGGCGGATTTGGACTGAGCATGACGGTATTTCTGTATCATGGATTTTTCAAAGGCGTGCCCCTTTCTCTGGAAGAGGCGGCGGTGATCGACGGAGCCAATATTTTCCAGTTATTCTTTAAGGTGGTATTCCCTCTGGTAAAACCCATTACAGCTACTGTAGTGATCACAAACGCCATGTGGATCTGGAACGACTATCTGCTTCCGTTCCTGATCATCGGAAACAACGACAGCAAAACACTGACACTGAGCCTGTATTATGCAAAGAGTCTTTCCGGACAGTATGGAAATCCCTGGGAACTCATCTTCCCGGCAGTACTGATTTGTGTGATCCCGATTCTTGTAGTATTTATTTTCCTTCAGAAAAATATTATTGAAGGTATCGCGGCAGGCGCGGTAAAGGCTGAGCAGGAGGAACAAAATGGAGAGAGTTTGGTGGAAAGAAGCCATTGGATACGAACTATACCCAAAAAGTTTTAAGGATACAAATGGAGACGGCATCGGGGATTTAAAAGGCATTATAGAGAAGCTTCCGTATTTGAAGGAACTGGGCATTGACCTCTTATGGATTTGTCCTTTTTACCTCTCTCCGATGCGGGACAATGGATATGATGTGGAAGACTATTATGCCGTTGACCCTCAGTTCGGCTCTATGGAGGATATGGACGCCCTCCTTGAAAAAGCAGGTGCTCTGGGAATACGAGTGATCATCGACATGGTCCTGAATCATACTTCCGACAGACACCGCTGGTTTCAGGAGGCTTTAAAAGATCCGAAAAGCAGATACAGAGACTATTATATTTTTAAAGAAAGCAAAGAAAGACCTTCCAACGCGCGAAGCTGCTTCAGCGGCTCCGTCTGGGAGAAAGTGGAAGAGAACGTCTGGTATTATCACACCTTTGATAAAACACAGCCGGATCTGAACTGGGAATGCCGGGAACTTCGCCGGGAGGTCTACAAGATTATGAACTACTGGCTGGATAAGGGAGTCAGCGGTTTCCGGATGGACGCGATCACATATATTAAAAAAGGAAATTCCATGAAAAACGCGGAGCCCCAGGGAGAGGACGGCCTGCACGATGTGGCGGACATCGGGCTGAACCAGCCGGGGATCGGAGACTTTCTGCTGGAAATGAGGAAGGAATGTATAGACGGAAGAGACGCGATGACAGTAGCGGAGGCCCCCGGCGTTCCTTATGATGAAATCGGAGAATTCATTGGAGAAAACGGATATTTTTCCATGATCTTCGACTTCAGTTATGCGGATATTGATCTTGCTCCCGGAGGAAACTGGTATTACCAGGCGGACTGGAAGTTTTCTCAGTTAAAGAAACTGATCTTTCACAGTCAGTTAAGCGTCCAGCGCCAGGGATGGGGGGCAGTTTACCTGGAAAATCACGACCAGTCCCGTTCCCTGAACAAATACTTCCGGGATAAAGCCGCGCTTCCCTATGAAATGAGAAAACGCTTCCTGCAGAGCACTGCTCTGGGCACGCTGCTCTTTGGGCTGAGAGGAACAGTATTCCTTTATCAGGGAGAAGAACTCGGGATGATGAATTGTCCCTTTTCGTCCATTGATGAATTTGATGATCTGAATACAATAGATCAGTATTACAGAGCACTGAAAGCAGGGTGCGATGAAAAGAAGGCGCTGAAATTTGTAAACGACAGAAGCCGCGACAACAGCAGGACCCCTTATCCCTGGAATGCCAAAAAGAACGGAGGATTTACCGAAGGCAGGCCCTGGCTGAAGCTGAATCCGGACTACCGGGAGAATAACGCACAGCGCCAGCAAAATGAAGACTCCTCTATTTTCAGATTCTATCAGAAGATGATCCGTCTGCGCAAAGAAAAGACGGAAACGCTGGTTTATGGAACCATTGAGGAAATACAGGTGGAAAACGAACCTGTCATCGCATTTTCCAGAAAGGCAGAATCAGGAAAGACAATTTATGTTTATATCAACATGGGCGAGGATGAAGAAACACTTGCCGCAAAAACAGGAAAATGTCTGAGCTGCAATTATGGAGATATGATATGTAAAGAAAATACACTGACACTGCGGCCTTATGAGGCTGTGATGACAGAAAGTTAAGCCGACGGCGGGAGAATGAGAAAGAACATTCCCCCGCCGTCTGAATATAGAAGGCTACAAAGGCAGAAACTCCGGCTGTCTGTCCTTAAATACTGTGTAATAGCGGAAACCGCATTCCCGCAGGATTTCCGCCGCTTTTTCAAAGCTGTGGGCTATGTTTTCCGGTTTGTGAGCGTCGGCTCCCACAGTGATGATCTCGCCTCCAAGCTCCCGGTAACGACGGATGACGGCGGCACAGGGATTGGGTTCTCCCAGACCGTAATGAAAGCCTCCTGTGTTCAGTTCGATTCCCACATGTCTGGACACCAGCGTCCGCAGGATCTCATCCAGGATATCCTGGTAACGGCCGTAGGAGTATTCTCGGTTTTGATTAGGGCCGTAGCGGACCACATAGTCAATATGGCCGTAAACATCCATTTCTGAAAAACAGGCAAGATTTTCCAAAACAGATTCAAAATATTCCATATAACAGGCAGATTCCCTCCGGCCCCGGAAAAAATCCGGATAATACGGATCAAAACCGTGGACAATATGGGAAGAGCCGATCACGAAATCGAAGGGAACAGAGGAAAGAAGCTTTCGGAAATCTTCCTCCAGGTGAGGCTGAAGACCAAGCTCAATGCCGAAACAGATTTCCAGACGTTCCTGATATTTGTTCCTTAAAGAAAACAAGGTTTCCTGATAAGCAGGGATGTCCAGGGAAAAATCCAGCGGCTCCGGTTCGGGAACAGGCGGATAGTCCGGATCCAGATGCTCTGTAAAACAGATTCCGGAAAGGCCAAGAGCAGCCGCCTTTTGGATCATATCTTCCATGGAGGAGGAAGAGTCGGCGGAAAAAGAAGAATGCATGTGACAGTCCCATAAGATTTTGTTTTGCATCGGCAGTACCTCCTGTATATTTTGTAAACCATCCTGCTGCGGGCAGCTCCGCTCTGAAGACAGGCTTGTCAGCAGTGCAGTTATTATATCATGGACAATGCGGGAACGCCATGTTTTTCTGTTTACATTCTTTCCCCGGCGGCATATATGTTTTACTAAATTTGTAATGTTTTTTCCAAAATAGTCTTGAATTTTCGTACCAGATTCGATACAATATGTTCAGGTTGGCAATTCTTTACCAAGATGAAGAATACCATAATTAACCATTTAATTCATAGGAGGAATTTATCATGGCAGTAAAAGTTGCAATTAATGGATTTGGCCGTATCGGTCGTCTGGCTTTTCGTCAGATGTTTGGAGCAGAGGGATTTGAAATCGTTGCTATCAACGACCTTACTTCCCCGAAAATGCTGGCTCACTTATTAAAATATGATTCAACTCAGGGAAGATACGCTCTGTGCGATAAAGTAGAAGCAGGCGAAGATTCCATTACTGTAGACGGCAAAGAAATCAAAATTTACGCAAAAGCTAACGCAGCAGAACTTCCGTGGGGAGAAATCGGCGTAGACGTAGTTCTGGAGTGCACCGGATTCTACACCTCCAAAGCAAAAGCTCAGGCTCATATCGACGCTGGCGCTAAACACGTTATCATCTCCGCACCGGCAGGAAACGACCTTCCGACTATCGTTTACAATGTAAACCATGAAGGTCTGACAAAAGAAGACAAGATCATTTCCGCAGCATCCTGTACAACAAACTGCCTTGCACCGATGGCTAAGGCTCTGAACGACTGCGCACCGATCAAATCCGGTATTATGTGCACGATCCACGCTTACACAGGCGATCAGATGA
>DWVA01000276.1 GCA_019120475.1 Candidatus Blautia intestinipullorum
CCCCCACAGTTCAATGATCTGGGGCAGTACCTGATAGATGGAAAAAGTGTTAAAGCTGTCCAGCCATTCCTCCGGCGTATCCGGGATTGAAGGGTCGGCATGCTTCGCCATCACATAGGCGATATTCTCAAACATTTCCAAAGAGAACAGATCCAGATTGGAATTCTCCGGGTCATTCTTATCGATCCCCTTTTCCAGATCCCGCAGGTCTTTGTAAATATCCCGGTGGAACCGCATCCGGTAAATCCGGGGGATGGCGGCGGAGGCCTTAAAGGCGACCTCCTGACCATCAATCGTGATATTTTTCTTCATGCTCATAATGTCTCCCCTCCGATTTCATCCTCTTCCATTTCCCGCAGGCTGGACTGCTGTACCCCGGAGGTCTCCGGATCTGTCACCGTCGGCATATACACAGAGGTATACCAGCCGGTGTAGACCGTATCCGTGGTGCTGTCCCCGGTGCGGGCTTTCACATAGCCGTTGGCCAGGGGCGCCGCCGTGATGGCCAGCGTTTCCGTCTGTACCTCGATCTCCTCCTCATTGGTCGCGGACTCAATGTTCGGCCTTGCCGCCGAGCAGTTGTACAGCACATGGCGAATCTTCTTCACATCCCCGTCAAACTCAAAAAGCAGGGCAAAGTTTGCCGTCTCCACGTTGGCGCTCTCCACCAGCACGCTGTTGTCGTCCAGGGACTCCTTCAGCACATCCGTCCGGAAGCTCTCCGGCACCATAGCCAGTTCCAGATCCCCCTCATAGCCCATGTTGTTGGAGATCGTATAGTAGGCGTACCCATCCGCGTAAAAATTGGACGGCTCGCCGTTTGGTTCCAGGGACAGGGATACTGCGCCCGGCATAGCCACAGGTGTCCCAAAGGTCACATCTCCGTTATCGTCCACCGTAATTAGTGCGTAATGCATGTTGCAGATATTAAATTTGACTTTATTTTTCTTTGTAGACATTTCCAGCCTCCTTCATCTCATTCCCGGTTTTCCCAGCACTATCTCCCTCTGTCGGCATTTCAAAAGCGTACAGAACTTCATACAGCTTCTCGCTGTCAATCCAGGTTTCCGACTTGTTATAAAAAATCCCCGCTGCGTCCAGAACATCTTCCACGTTCTGCTCCGCTTCAGGGTCTTTAAAATCCGTATACAGTTCCAGCCGGACTTCCGTAAACTTGTGATATACCTTCCCGTCTGCGGAAAAATTATCGCTCTCCGGAAGCAGATAACAGAGGAAAGGCGGATCCGTCGCTTCCCCTTCTGTAAAATGGTCATAAGCATAAGGAACTCCTATATTGTTTAAAATTGATAGCAACCTATCCATCCCTAAGACTCCTTTCAACCTCTTCTTCCAACTGCTGGATTCCCTTTTCTTCCGCCGGAGCAATATGGTTCTTTCCAGCGACCCGGCCTCCATTTCGTTTGGCATGGCCAAATTCCAGCAAATGAGCCAGGTAGTAACGATTCCGGGAATAGACCGTCATCGTTATACTGTTGGAAGTCTCTTTCGATTTCTTCACCGCCCAGCTTTTCGCATAATCCCCGGTATCCTTCGGAGCATTGGCACGGATTTCTTTCTTTACTGTCTCCCCGGCATCTTTTACTGCCTGTTTCACATTATCTGCAGCCAGATCCGCATATTCCTCCAAAGTCTCCATAATGGCGTCTGCCAGCTCCCCGATCTGTACGTTCTGTGCCATGTTTACCGCCTCGCTTTCTCACACCGGAACTTCAGCGCTTTCTTTCTATAGTTCATGTGATCCACGGCCACGATATTGTAGATCTCCCCGCCAAACAGGATACGGAAACCGTCCGCTGTCACCTCCGCCGCCCGTTTACAAAAACGGATGGTAAAAGCAATGTCAGAATCCACAACCGTTAATCCGGCGGCAGCCTTTTCATTCCCGCCCTCACCACCGACCGTGGCATAGCAGGTATAATAATCCTCCCAGACATTCCTGCGGTTTCCAATATCGTCCGCAACTACAGAGTTTTTCTGGAAGGTCACTTTTACATTCAGAAGAGTGATCTCCATCAGAACGCCTCCTTCCGACTTCCAAAGAGCAGGGAGCGCAGTGTCAGGGTCAGGGCATGGTGGTCAGCTTCCTCCCGGTGTTCATACAGATAAGCCACCGTATACATCACCGCCGGTTTTCCATTCTCCACTTCCTGCAGACCGCTTTCTTCATCTATCCGCAGGATATCCATACACATCCGTTCCGCCGACGCCAAAAGCGTAGTGATCAGCCCATCGTCTTCATTGTCATCCACCCGGAGGTAATTTTTCATTTCTTCCAGCGTCACCAGCATCCTTCCTGCCCTCCTTCCTTACCAGCAGCATCCCCACACAAGGGGATGCCGTCCTTTTCTCACATCAATCCATCAGGAACCTGCCTTCTGCGCCAGCACCTTCACGGCCTCGGAAAGCACCAGCTTGCCGTCCACCCTCTGGGATCCAAGGAATCCCACCTGGCCGTTGGCGGCATACAGTTCGTTCAAGCGCTTAAAAGAGCGTCCCTGCCGGTCCGCGATCCAGTAATAGCTGAAGTCTCCGAATGCGATCGTCTTTGCCCCCGCCGCAATCACCGGCATATAGGCGGAGGTCTTCACCGGCCTGCCAAGGAGGGTATCCGGCGT
>DWVA01000277.1 GCA_019120475.1 Candidatus Blautia intestinipullorum
AAACCCCTCGAATTCGAGGGGTTTAGAAAACAGGCTGGCGCAAATGCTTTTACAATGTCGCCTAAGAAATGGATTGAAGCGACAGATGCTATTGGCATTGTTTCAAAAGCCGGACGCTATGGCGGGACATATGCTCATAGTGATATTGCGATGTCTTTTGCGACATGGATTTCTCCTGAATTCCAGCTATATATTATGAAAGACTATAGGCGTTTAAAGACAGATGAAAATAGTCGTCTATCTCTGAATTGGAATTTAAACAGAGAGATTTCCAAATTAAATTACAGGATACATACAGATGCGATTAAAGAAAATCTGATTCCACCGGAATTGACGCCTGCACAGGTAGCATATACCTATGCGAATGAAGCGGATTTGTTGAATGTTGTTTTGTTTGGAAAGACAGCCAAGCAGTGGAAAGATGAAAATCCAACTGTTAAAGGGAATATGAGGGATGTGGCAACACTGAATCAATTACTGGTACTTGCAAATCTGGAAAGCTATAATGCGGTTTTAATTAGTCAAGGGAAAAACCAGAAAGAGAGGATGGAATTACTTCGACAGTTGACGGTGCAACAGTTGCAGACGTTGGAGATGATAAGTTTAAATAATTTGCCAAAATTGGAAGATGGGTTTAATAAGAAGTAGAAAAAAGTCGATGGTGAAGAAAGTTCCCTACTCAATGAGACAACGGACGAAACAGGTATATTGTGTTCTTATACAGAATAGGCTGTAGTAATATTATGCTGGCATCCCCAAAAATGTGGAAACCATCTCCTTGTGGGAAATGTGGAGAAAAAATATGGGGAGAGAAGTCCAGCCGTCGGCTTTTATATGGAGAACTGATATGCTGAGAAGCGAGGATTATGAGGGAGATTTTACAGAAGAAAGCGGCGTTCCTAAAGAGGAACTCCGCGCACAGCAGCAGGAACAGGAAAACGGAGAAGAGCAGCAGGCTCCTGTTCCTGCTCAGAGTGAACAGTACCGGAATTTTATTGTGAGGTACAATCAGAATATCCATGGTCTGACAGACTATGAATCGGACAGGACCTTCCAGATTATCAACGAGCGTTTTGGAATCATCTATGCTCCTGCGCAGCAGGTGCCTGAACTGGAGTTTACAAGTTACACATACTCGTCAATTCCAAAATGCTACACATTGATGGATCTGGGAGGTCTTTCTGCATCCGGCGTCACAAAACTTCATGATCATCCGTATCTTAAACTGAGAGGCGGAGGAACGATGATTGCCGTGATCGATTCAGGGATCGACTACCGGCATCCTGCTTTCCGCAACGGGAATCAGAGCAGGATCGTCAGTATCTGGGATCAGAGTCTTCCGGGAGATTCGTCAGAGACGGCGCCCTTCGGGCAGGTTTTTACAAAAGAAGATATCAACCGTGCCCTGGAAAGTGAAAATCCTCAGGAAATCGTCCCTTCTATTGACACAAACGGACATGGGACTATGCTGGCTGCAGCCGCGGCCGGAAAAAATATTCCCGAAGAAGGATTTTCAGGAGCGGCGCCGGAGGCGGAGCTTGTGATCGTGAAATTAAAACAGGCGAAACAGTATCTTCGTGATTTTTACCTGATCGCACCGGAAGCGGAAGCCTACCAGGAGGACGATATCATGCTGGCGATTTCCTACGCCATAAAATGCGCTACAAAAAACCAGATGCCCTTATCCATCTGCATCGGTCTCGGGAGCAGCCAGGGCTCCCACAGAGGAGAAAGCCCTCTCAGTCAGCTGATCGACAGCACGGCAAATTTCAGTCAGAACGCCGTGTCTGTGGCGGCCGGAAACGAAGGACTGTCCAGACATCACTATATGGGAGAGATAAGTCCGGAGAATCCTTTCAGCGAGGCGGAGCTGCGTGTAGGCGAACAAGAGTCGGGCAGAGGATTCTCCATGGAGTTCTGGGGAGAATCGCCGAACCTCTATGGGATTGCGATCCAGTCGCCTACAGGAGAAAAGCTGGAAGTCAGCACAGCCTTAAAGTATGGAACACAGGAACTTTCTTTTGTATTTGTGGAGACAAAGGTACAGGTAAACTATGTGCCCATTGAACGAAATTCCGGAAATACACTGGTGTTCTTCCGCTTCCTTCATCCTGCGGCCGGGATCTGGAAACTGGAAATAGAAGGAAGAAGGAACAGCCCGGCCCGTTTCCACATCTGGCTGCCTGTACAGGGGTTGATCTCGGAACAGACTTACTTTCTGGAGCCCGATCCGGAGTACACCGTGACTTCTCCCGGAGATGCGGCGGATGGAATGACAGTAACGGCCTATCAGCAAAGAGATGGAAGCCTTTTCGCAAAAGCAAGCCGGGGCTATACGGCTTCCCAGATGGTAAAACCAGATTTTGCCGCGCCGGGAGTGGAAGTAAAGACAGCCGCGGCGGGGAGACTTGGAGGATTTAAAGAAGCGTCGGGAACCAGTCTGGCGGCGGCCCAGACGGCGGGAATCGCCGCGCTTATGTTTGAATGGGCTATTATCCGTGGGAATGAACCATATTTTTCCGGAAACAGCGTAAAAAATTATCTGAGAAGAGGCGCTGTCCGTGATGAGGATATGCAGTATCCAAATAAGGAATGGGGATATGGAAAAGTGGACCTTTACCATACATTTGAACTCTTGACCTGATATGCAGCAGGAAAGCAGGACTTGAGGGGAAGGCGATGTATTGTTTTTTCTATGTAATTAATCGTTAGCGTCAGTGTACAGGGAACCGTGTTGTCCCCCTGTATACTGACGCTATCTGTATACAAAAGTGATATTTTGGTAAAATATTACAAAAACAGATTCGTAAATTTAGCTGTTATGCATACAAAAATTTTTAGGCGTCCTAATTGTTTTTATACCGCTGATTTGATATACTAAAGTCAAATATATGTGGTTTTCAGCAAAACATGAGAAAACGGAGGGTATCATGAAAAAAGGCAGTATTTTTGAGCTTAACGGTATTCCGCGCCTTCAGGAAGCCTGTCCGCTGGCGCTGCAGCATGTAGTGGCCATGATCGTAGGCTGCGTCACTCCGGCGATCATTGTGGCCGGAGCGGTGGGCGGAGGAGGGCTGAACGCCAAAGACAGAGTTATTCTGATCCAGGCGTCGCTTGTGATGTCGGCGCTGTCCACGCTGATCCAGCTTTTCCCCATAGGCAGAAAGAAAGGCTTTGCTATAGGATCCGGGCTTCCTATGATCATGGGAGTCAGCTTTGCCTATGTGCCCAGTATGCAGGCCATCGCAGAGGGGTACGGTGTGGCGGCGATTTTCGGGGCTCAGATCGTAGGCGGCGTTGTGGCGCTTGTTATGGGGCTCCTTGTCCGCCAGATACGGGTGTTTTTTCCGCCCCTGATCACAGGAACCGTGGTTTTTACCATCGGGTTATCACTGTATCCCACAGCCATCAATTACATGGCAGGGGGAACCGGAAGTGAAGATTACGGCGCCTGGCAGAACTGGCTGGTGGCGTTCTTTACCCTGGCGGTAGTTACAGCCTTAAATCATTTCGGAAAAGGGATTTTCAAACTGGCCTCTATTTTGATCGGTATCATCGCCGGATATATTGTTTCCATTCCTTTCGGTATGGTGAACCTGTCCAGCGTGGGGGACGCGGGAGTGTTCCAGCTTCCGCAGTTCATGCATTTTGGAGTGGAATTTGAAATTTCCTCCTGCGTTGCCATCGGGATTCTTTTTGCCATCAATTCTGTCCAGGCCATTGGCGATTACTCGGCTACTACGATCGGAGCCATGAACCGCACGCCGAAAGACGGAGAGCTGCAGAACGGCATTGTGGCCTATGGTATTACAAATATCATAAGCGCGCTGTTTGGCTGTCTCCCTACAGCCACTTACAGCCAGAACGTAGGTATCGTGACGACCACAAAGGTTATCAACCGCTGCGTCCTGGGACTTGCGGCAGTGATCCTGGCAGTGGCGGGCTTTGTTCCGAAGTTTTCCGCGCTTTTGACAACAATTCCCCAATGCGTATTAGGCGGAGCTACGGTTTCCGTATTTGCTTCCATCGCCATGACAGGTATGAAGCTGGTTGCTTCCGCGGAGATGGACTATAGAAATTCCTCCATCGTAGGTCTGGCGGCGGCTCTGGGAATGGGCGTTTCCCAGGCAACGGCGGCACTGGCCACCTTCCCGGACTGGGTAACGACGATCTTTGGGAAATCCCCGGTAGTGCTGGCAACGCTGATCGCAGTCCTTTTAAATATTATCCTTCCCAAAAGCCGGGTGGAAAAAAAGGAGGAAGAGAAGCTGGACAGGGAGATCGAGGCGGAACTGGAAAAAGTACATGGGGAAAGATAAAGTGGAGGCATTTGCAAATGTGTTGGAGGAGTCTGCTAATGCAAAAGTACCTTCGATGATAAAAGAGGAGACAAAAGAGTCTGTCTCCCCTCTAAATTGAAAATTCTACTTCCGGTACACGAATGCAGGAAGTCCGTCTTTTCCAAGAGGCACTTCCACCTGCCCCTGTATAAGTGGAAGAGCGTATTTGATAAATTCTTCTGACACATCGGAACCGTTACGGATGATCCATTCCGAAGGGATCGTCTTTTCCTCGTTACAGATGACATTAACGTCCTCCAGCCCACATTCAATCCGGCAGGAACTGTCCGGTTCAGTATGACGGATAAAGGATACCATTTTTCCTGTTTCTCCCTTCAGGGCAGCCTGTACGCCGAACTTACCTGCCGACACAGCCTCGCGCTGATCCGCAGCAGACATAAGAGAGGCGCTGCAGCGCTGGCTGACATTCAGTTCTACGGAGCGGGCTTTTACGCCGAGACGGCTGCGGACAAGATTTTCCAGGTATTTTCCGCATCCGGCAAGCATCTTGTGTCCGAAGGTATCGGTTCCAACGGCGCTGTCATATTCGCAGATAAAGGTTCCGGAAGCGTCATGGATTCCCTCGGAAACACATACTACCACGCAGCAGTCCTTTTCCAGAGCGCTTTCAATATCTTTCAGAAAGCTCTCTGTATCGAAATTGCTTTCCGGGAGATAGATATAACGGGGATTGTCCCCTTCATACTTTCGGGCCAGAGCGCCTGCGGCGGTGAGCCATCCTGCGTGGCGTCCCATGATCTCAACGATGGTGACAGATTTTTTTTCATAAACAGAAGCGTCAAGAACGATTTCCCTCACTGTGGAGGCTACATATTTGGCGGCGCTTCCGTAACCGGGAGTGTGATCTGTATTTACAAGGTCGTTGTCAATAGTCTTCGGCTCGCCGATCACCCGGATGGGACTTTTGATCCGCGCGGCGTACCGGGAAAGTTTGCTGACTGTATCCATAGAATCATTGCCGCCGATATAGAAAAACCAGCCGATATTCAGTTTTTCAAACTTTTCAAAAAGCCGGGGATATACGGGATCTTCCAGAGATTCCGGCAGCTTGTAGCGGCAGGAACCAAGGTATGCGCCGGGGGTTGTTTTAAGATATTCCAGCTTTTCACCAGGAAGAGCCTGACGGAAATCAAGGATCCTATCCTCCAGAAAGCCCTCAATTCCATTTACCATTCCGTAAACTGTTTCAATTTCTTCATGGTGATTCAGACCTTCTGAAACGACTCCGTAAAGGCTGCTGTTGATTACTGCAGTTGGTCCGCCGGACTGTCCGACGATCAGATTCTTTTTAGCCATGGATGTACCTCCGATTGGGATATTTGATGGTTTTATTTTAACATGGGGAGGGAGAGATGACAAACAATTCTTTTCTCCACTGCACATTGAATCTGCCGGTTTCTATAGGCCGATGTTCAGGAGACAGAAGAGCGGTAAAAAGCGTCCGTACGCTTCTATCGTCTGCTTTGTAAATCGCTGAAATTCCTGCGGTTGGAGTTTCTGAGTCGAAAAGGAGTTGATGTCTGCCCCTTTATCGAACGTAATGTCCTCTTGTACATTAACGCTGTGGAAAGAAGGAAAAGTGTCATAATTAGATGCATGAGCGCCAGAACTGCGCTTGACATCTTTTTTTCAGGATGCTATCATTACCTTGATTTGTTATACATAAAGAAAATTATGCTGTAAAATCATACCGTAATTGCATAAAGGTGTGGGAATACTGAAAGTTGCCGATTATACAGCATAAATTGAAGGGGCCGGGATGCGAGGCATTCCGGATATAGAAAGGAATTAGATAAGTTATAAATATAAAGGATACAAGAATGAAGGAGAAGTACAGAAAAATGAAAAATCTCTTCCTCAGGCAGTCTTATCTGGACTCCTGGGAAGATTATCAGAGAAGCCTTAATAAAAGTAATTTCCTTGTGTGGGATTATTTCATTATTACGGCTTCCAACGAAGAGCAGGCAGAGAATTACAGAGAACAGATCCGCTGCCGTCTGGAGGAGGGGCTGCTTCCTGCGCAGACGCATTATGCCGTTCTGTCTGATCCGGAAGGAAAAAGGGTGGGTTCCGGCGGAGCCACCTTTAATGTGCTGCGCTATATCCGGGAACAGGAGCCGGACAGGGAGAATCCCTTTGCAGACCGCCGTATCCTGGTGATCCATTCCGGCGGCGACAGCAAAAGAGTACCGCAGTACTCTGCTACGGGGAAATTATTCGCTCCTGTGCCGAGAGAACTGCCAAACGGCCATGGTTCCACACTTTTTGATGAGTTTGTGATCGGAATGGCCGGAGTGCCTTCCCGTATTAAAGACGGGATGCTGGTGCTCTCCGGAGATGTACTTCTTTTGTTTAATCCTCTGCAGATCGATTCTCAGTTCTACGGAGCCGCCGCCATATCGATCAAAGAACCTGTGGATATCGGCAAAGACCACGGCGTGTTCCTCAACAACGGAAAGGATTGTGTGAGAAGTTTCCTTCACAAGCAGACAGAAGAATCTTTGCGGGAGTCCGGCGCGGTTAATGAACAGGGATATGTGGAT
>DWVA01000278.1 GCA_019120475.1 Candidatus Blautia intestinipullorum
CAGGGCAAGGGAAGTGGTGCATTTCCAGCGTTTCGGCGAAGCCCTGCGCAGCGTTCAGGAGCAGCTTGACGCCAAGAATTTCTATGCGTTTAACCCAAGCTTTGACTGCCCCTGTCAGGCGTCGTGCCAGAAAGACGGATAATGTTGAGGTTTCATAAAGACAGAGAAAATTATTTTTATCCTTGAAAAATCTGTTAAGCAGGTCTATAATACAAAAATGAAATAAAACATCGGGGAGCTTGTTGACAGGCTGAGAGGAAGGTGTGACCTTCGACCCATAACCTGATTTGGATAATGCCAACGTAGGGAAGTGTGTGAATGTGAAATGATTATGTACAGGAAGCAGCCGGATCAGGACGCTTCCTGTATTTTGTTTTCCGGAAAATCTGCGGACTGTCTGAGGCAGATATGTAGATTTTTCGGGGAAAAGAGCCGTCTGGCTGTGGACAGGATCCTCTGGCGGGGCGGAAGCGTTTACTTACTTTCCGGAGAAGATCAGGAGGATGAATTATGATGAATCAAGGTAGAACACAGAAACATGCGGCAGCAGGGATTCAGACAGGAATCTCCACGAAAAAAATGGTACTTACAGCCATGCTGGCATGTTTGGCCTATGTGCTGAATACTTTTGTATACTTTCCGGCGATGGCTCCGTTCCAGCATTTTGTAGACATGCTGGCGGCAGTATTGGTAGGCCCTTGGTACGGCTTTCTGGCGGCGCTGATCTGCGGAATGCTGAGAATGCTGTCCGGAAGGACGATCCAGGCGGTGGCAGGCGCCGTATTCGGTCCGATCCTTGGAGGACTGATCTACAGAAAGACAAAAAGCATCTGGCTCACTCTTGTGGGAGAAGTGGTAGGAACAGGATTTTTCGGCGCAATGGTCTCTTATCCACTGATGAAGATTTTTTACGGTCTGGATGCACAGTCGCCGTTTTATTATATTCCCTTTTATACTCCGGCGGCGGTAGTAGGAGGAGCTATGGGAGTCTGCGTTCTGCTGATCCTTAACCGTACCGGGCTCCTGGCGCGGATGCAGCATGAATTATCTGAATAAAAGATAAGGAAGGAAAAATCATATGAGATATTTGGAACAGATATTGGGTCAGGCCTGGAAAAAAGAACCCCTTGTACAGTGTATTACAAATTTTGTTACAGTGAATGACTGCGCGAATATGATCCTGGCAGCAGGAGGAACGCCTTCGATGTCTCATGTGGAAGCCGAGGCCGCCGAGGCGGTCAGGGCGGCGGATGCCCTGGTATGCAATATGGGAGCCATCGAAGATACAGGAGCAATGATCCTGGCCGGAAAAGAGGCCAACAGGCTGGGGATTCCGGTGATCCTGGATCCGGTTGCGGCAGGAGGGACGAGCCTTCGCCGGGAAACGGCAAAGAGACTTTTAAGGGAAGTGCGTTTTTCCGTGATACGGGGAAACGTATCAGAAATCAGGAGCCTGGCAGGAGAAAATGTTACCGGAAAAGGCGTGGACGCCGCAGCTCTGGATGCCATCACTGATGAAAATCTTCCCGGGGCGGTTTCGCGTATCCGGCAGTTGGCAGAACAGACAGGCAGCGTTATAGCGGTTTCCGGGAAGACGGATGTGATCTCTGACGGAACGCGGACTGTGCTTGTCAGAAACGGCTGTGCCGCCATGTCGCGGATCACAGGGAGCGGCTGTATGGTAACGTCGCTGATCGGCTGTTTCTGCGGGGCAGCGCCGGAGCTTCCTCTGGAAGCGGCGGTAACAGGGATGACGGTTATGGGAATAGCCGGGGAAGCGGCGGAAAAGCGCATGCTGAAAAACGGAACCGGAAACGCAACGTTCCGGAACGATCTGATAGATGCAGTATTTAATTTTACGGAAAAACAATTAATGGAGGATATGAAGGTTGAAGTTTACGAAGGATGAGATCAGAAGAGCTATGCTGCTCTACGCGATCACGGACAGATCGTGGCTGAAACAGGGAGAGACACTTACAGATGTCTGCCGGGAGGTGCTGGAGAACGGAGCGACATTTCTGCAGATAAGAGAAAAAGACCTGGATGAAAAGAATTTTGAAAAAGAGGCTGCTGAGCTGAAAAGCCTTTGTGAAAAATACCGGGTTCCTTTTGTGGTAAATGATAACGTACAGATTGCGCTGGATATTGATGCGGACGGCGTTCATGTAGGGCAGTCTGATATAAAAGGCAGGGATATCCGTTCTCTGATCGGACCGGATAAAATCCTGGGCATATCGGCTGGAACAGTGGAAGAAGCGATCGCGGCTGAAAAAGCAGGCGCCGACTATATCGGGGTAGGCGCAGTGTTCGGCACAAGCACAAAAAAAGACGCGAGAAATCTAAGCATAGAAAAACTGCGTGAAATCTGCGGAGCAGTTGCTATTCCGGCGGTAGCCATCGGGGGGATCGGCAGGCGAAACGTAAGAGAACTGGATGGCAGCGGCGCTTCCGGAATTGCAGTGATCTCGGCTATTTTCGGCGCCGGCGAGCCGGGAAAAGCCACAGGAGAACTTTTAAAACTGGCAGAAGAAATGGTGAAAAAGAATGGATAAAAAGTATGCGATTTTTGATATGGACGGCACCTTGGTGGATTCTATGCCTTATTGGAAAAAACTGGCGAAAGAATACCTGCAGTTAAAGGGGATATGTAAAATCCAGCCGGAAGTGATGGAAAAAATAACGCCTATGACGATCCTGGAGTCGGCGGCGTATTTTAAGAAAATTTATGGGTTTGCTCCCACTCCGGAGGAGATTGCCGGAGAAGTTAACGGTCTGATGGCAAGACATTATGAAGAGGATGTTCCTTTAAAAGAAGGGGTCCGGGAATATCTGGCAAAGCTGAAAAAAAGGAAAGTGCAGATGTGCGTAGCCTCCGCCACAGCGGAGCATCTGATGAAAGCCTGTCTGAAACGTCTCGGAGTGTTGGAAGACTTCGAGTTCCTTCTTTCCTGCGAGACAGTAGGAGCAGGGAAGCACAGTCCGGAAGTTTACCGGGCGGCGGTGGAAAAGCTTGGGGCAAAGCCGGAAGATACGGCGGTTTATGAAGACGCCCTTCATGCAGTGGAGACGGCAAAAAAGGCCGGATTTTATGTGGCAGCGGTATACGATGACAACGGAAAAGACAACTGGGAAAAAATCTCTAAAACAGCAGATGAGACGATCCTGAACTGGGAGGATGCGTTATGAAAACGGTTTTGTCGATCGCGGGAAGCGATTCCAGCGGCGGAGCTGGAATCCAGGCGGATTTAAAGACTATGATCATGAACGGAGTTTATGGAATGACGGCTGTCACGGCGCTTACAGCCCAGAATACAAAAGGAGTGACAGGTGTTCTGGAATCTACACCGGATTTTCTGGAAAAACAGATAGACGCGGTATTTCAGGATATACGCCCCGATGCGGTAAAGATCGGAATGGTGCCATCCGCTTCTTTGATGGAAACGATCGCATTCTGCCTGAAAAAATACCAGGCGGAAAATATTGTAGTGGATCCGGTAATGGTGGCTACCAGCGGTTCGGTCCTGATGGAGACAGAAGCCGCAGCCGCGCTAAAAGAATGCCTTCTTCCTATAGCGGACCTTGCCACCCCCAATATTCCGGAGGCGGAGGCGCTTTCCGGAAGAAAAATAGAGACCGCAGAGGACATGGAGCAAGCGGCCAAAAAGATCAGTGAAGCATACGGATGCGGGGTGCTGTGCAAGGGAGGCCACAGCCTGAACGATGCCAGCGATTATCTTTTCTATCAGGGAAAAGGCCGGTGGTTCCGGGGCAGGAAGATCCATAATCCCAATACCCATGGAACCGGCTGCACGCTTTCCAGCGCCATAGCTTCCAATCTGGCCAAGGGATATTCTATGGAGGAGGCTGTACAGAAAGCGAAAGAATATCTTTCCGGAGCCCTTGCCGCCATGCTGGATCTGGGAGAGGGAAGCGGCCCCATGGATCATGGCTTTCTTTTAAGATATGAAACGCGGAGATGAAGAAAACCGGCATAACGATTGAAAAGCTATGAGGATTCTGTTATAATGGATTTTCAAACAGAAACTGCCGATTATGCAGATGCTTTTGCATACAGATAGAAAGTTGCAGGTGACAGCCGTGGAAAAAGCAAGGCGGCAGAAAAAACCGCTTATACCGGCGCTGAGCCGGACAGGGAAGAAAAGAAAAAGCGATTATTACGATTACAATCTTGTGGCGATCATCATTTTTCTGACATGCTTCGGGCTTATCATGCTGTACAGCACAAGCTCCTATATAGCGGAGGTGGAGAACGGAGACAGCATGTTTTATTTTAAGAAGCAGGCCATGATCAGTGTTGTGTGTATTATTGCCGCTCTGATCATCTCTCAGATCGATTACCATATTCTGACCCGTTTCGTAACGATTCTTTATGTAGCCGCAATGGTCCTGATGATGCTGGTAAAGACTCCGCTGGGAATCGAGGCCAATGGAGCCCGCAGATGGCTGGGAGTGGGAGAAACACTTCAGTTTCAGCCTTCAGAGATCGCCAAGATCGCGGTGATCGTCT
>DWVA01000279.1 GCA_019120475.1 Candidatus Blautia intestinipullorum
AATGAGTGAAAGACTAAAATCTACTTTTACCTATTCAAAGTGGAAATAAACTTTTCACTTCAGCCAAAAATGTCTTTGATCCTATAAAATAAAAATACAGTTGCAAATCACATATCGCTGGGATATAATGCTAACAGTGCAATTATTCAACAACAAGGAGTCAAAGAAATGCCAAAGAAAGGATTGTTTGATATACACTGCCATATAGTCCCTTCTGTGGATGATGGATCTGACAGCAGAGAAGAAACCATGAAAATGCTCCGTATGGAATATACTCAGGGAGTAAGAAATATTATTGCAACTCCGCATTTCAGAAAAAGAATGTTTGAAACTCCTCTGGAAACAGTAAAAGAACAATTCCAGGTTCTCAGAGAATGCGCTTTTGAAATCAGCGATGAGTTTAAAGTGTATCTGGGATGTGAATTCCATGCGAATATGGAAATGGTGGAGCTGTTGAAAACAGGGCAGGTAGTCTCTATGGCCGGTTCCCGGTATGTCTTGACAGAATTTTCAGGAAGCGTGGAAGCGGCGTATATTAAAGAACGCCTGTATTCTCTGCTTTCACACGGATACCGTCCGATCATAGCCCATATTGAACGATATGAGAGTATGCGGAAAGACGTTTCCCTGGCAGAAGAAGTTGCCGATATGGGTGCTTTTATCCAGGTAAATGCAGATAGTATTCTGGGAAAGGAGGGGTTTGGGACAAAAAGATACTGCAAAAAGCTTTTAAAGTCAGAGCTTGTTCATTTTGTCGGTTCCGACTGCCACGGAAGTGCGCGTCGCGTTTCGAGAATCGGCGAAGCTTATGATTATATTGAAAAAAAATGGGGAAGTCCATATGCAGATCAGATATTTATAAAAAATCCGCAGAAAATTTTAGAAAATGCAAAATACAGGAAGGAAAGATAAGATGGAACACCAAAATATACAAGACGCTACGGATGATATTGAAATTGATTTAGTGGAGCTATTCCATATACTGCTGAATAAATGGTGGATCATTATTCTGTCCGGGATTCTCGGCGGTCTGGTATTCATCGCAGTCACCGTTCTTTTTATTACTCCGCAGTATGTCTCCACAACAAAGATGTATGTGCTGAGCAAACAGGACAGCAACACGCTCACGCAGCAGGATATGCAGACCAGTTTGTCACTGACGAAGGACTACGCGGAGCTTATCAAGAGCCGTACGGTTACAGAAGGAGTTATCACACAGCTCGGACTGGATATGACACATGAAGAGCTTCTTGACAAAATGACAGTGGATTCAGCGACAGATACACGAATCCTTTCTATCTCAGTTAAGGATGAGGATCCGTATGAAGCCTGTGAGATTGCTAATGCCATCCGTGACGTTGCCGCCAATCACATAAAAAATGTTATGGATATCAATGCGGTCAATGTGGTGGAGACGGCTAATATACCTGAAGAAAAAGCCAGCCCCAGCATCAGTAAAAACGGGATCATCGGAGGACTGTTGGGCGTATTCGTTTCTGTAGCTGTGATTTTGATCAGTTATATGATAAATGATACGATCAAGACACAGGAAGATGTAGAACGCTATCTTGGCTTAAGTATACTCGGAACGATTCCATTGACAGAAACCGGTAAAAAAACCAGGAAAAAGAAACAGAAACGCGGCAGGGGGAGAAGATAATCATGAAAGAAGTAAATATATATCGTCCGGAATTAGACTATAGTGCAAACGAGTCATATAAGTCTCTTCGTACCAATCTTCTTTTTTGCGGAGAGGAAAAAAAGGTTATTGCAATTACAAGTTGTACGCCAAATGAAGGAAAAAGTACTGTTTCCCTGAATCTTGCCCTGTCTTTGGCCGATTCAGGCAAAAAGGTACTGTTTATTGACGCGGATCTTCGAAAATCTGTTCTTCTTGGAAGAACAGAGGTAGACGGGGAGATCAAGGGCTTGTCCCACCTTCTTTCTCACCAGGAAACGGTAGAAGATATTATTTACGCCACTAATTATCCAAGCTTTCATATTATTTATGCCGGAACAATGCCTCCAAATCCTGCAGAGCTTCTTGGAGGAAAATATTTTAAACGGTTTCTGCAGGCGGTCCGGAAAGTATATGATTACGTGATCATTGATACGCCTCCTCTCGGAAGCGTTATTGATGCGGCGGTTATCGCCGATGAATGCGATGGCTCTATCATTGTTCTGGAATCCGGCGTGATCAGCTATCGCTTTGCCCAGGAGGTAAAGGAGCAGCTCCAGAAATGTAATTGTCCGATTCTGGGCGTCATCTTGAACAAGGTAGATATGAGTAAGCAGGGATATTACGGGAAATACTATGGAAAGTATTACGGAAAGGAAAAGAAAAAATCATAACAGTAAGGAGCTATTGAATTATGGCAAAAAAAATTATTGGGATTATGATTTTTTTGTGCGTCATACTTGCCGGCGCGACTCTCTATATAGAAGGACAGGAGGATCACACGGGGCCGGAAATCATTGATGATGGGTCTGCGGATCTGATCTATTCTCCGGACATGTCCGAGACAGAATTGCTGGAAGGTATAAGCGCGATAGATGACAAGGACGGAGATGTGTCCGATACTCTGACGGTGGAATCTGTATACGAGATAGATGATTCTTCTGTTGTGGTTTCTTATGCCGCCAAAGACAATGACAATAATATTACAAAATATAAAAGGACTCTGAAAGCGGAGAATACAAAAGAAGACGAAGAGGATGAAGACTCCCCGGCTAAGGATGAAGGATCTTCTGAAGAAACATCTGAAAATACTGAGGATAAAGCTGAACAGAGCGGCGAGGAGACGGCGGAGACGGCTGCGTCTCCTACAGAGGCTCCAAAACAGGATGAAGCTGAAACTCTGAGACAGGAGCAGGAGGCCTTAGCAGATGCGATGCCATCTCAGAATCCCAGAATTTATCTTACGGAATATCTCGTAAAAATACCGGTAGGAAGTTCCTGGAATCCGTTGGATCATGTATCAGAAATCGAAGACGATCAGGATGACATGTATGCTCTGTGGAGAAAAATCCAGGTTGTTGACAATGTGAATCCTTCTGCTGCAGGAACATATGAATGCACATATAATGTGGTTGATTCTCAGAATAATGATTCCAATCACGCAACGATAAAAGTAATTGTTGAATAGTCAAAATACAGGAAGTGAAGATATGAGAATAAACAGACGAAGAGACAGACTGCCGGGAACCATTATTTCCCTTGTTCTGTTTTTGGCAATTCTGGCTTTTACAGTTTTGCTGTTATATACCAACCTTATACCAATGAAATATATTGGAATTATCTTTTTAGGGCTGCTTGTTCTGCTGCTGCTGATCCGCCTGCTTGTCTTAAAGATACGGAAAAAGGTCCGTTTCTGGATCGGAGCCGCACTTGGTCTGATTATGCTTATCGTTTTGGGGGCAGTCAGTTTTTATATCTATAAGACAGTCTCCTCCCTTGATACGATTACAGGCGTAAATAAAGACACTGTGGAAGTCGGCGTTTTTGTAAGGCAGGATGATAATGCCCAGACAATGCAGGACGCCGCAGGATATTCTTTTGGCATTCTTTCGGAGCTGGACAGAAGTAATACGGATTCAGCCCTGGAACAGATCTACTATGAAACCGGAAGTGAAGCAGACACTGTAGAATATACAAGCCTTACGGAGATGGCGGATGCGCTTGTAAGGGAAAACTGTCAGGCTATTATTCTGAATAGTGGTTATCTGGATGTTCTTGCGCAAATGGACGGATATGACGCTTTTTCTTCACAGATCCGTCAGATCGCTGCGTACAAAATTGAATCCGTGGTAGAAAGAAAAGAACCGGAGGTATCTGTTGATCCCCAGAACACGCAAACTTCGGAAAACAGCGGAAATGACGCCGCCGTAACGGACGAGGTATATACTGTTTACATCAGCGGTATTGACACGCGGGGAGATATGACTGCTTCCAGCCTAAGTGACGTGAACATTCTTCTTACTATTAATACCAGGACGAAACAGATTTTAATGGTATCCACCCCCAGAGATTATTATGTGCCTCTTTCTATTTCCAATGGAGCAAGGGATAAGCTGACTCACGCGGGAATTTACGGGGTGAATGTCTGTATGGACACTCTGGAAATGCTGTACGGCATTGACATCAATTACTATTTCCGGCTGAACTTTGGCGGCTTTATTAAAATCATCGACGCTCTTGGAGGCATCACCATTAACTCCGATTATGATTTTGATTCCAAGAATGTGTCCGGATATCATTTCAATAAAGGGGAAAATTACGTAAACGGCGAACAGGCGCTGGCGTTCTGCCGGGAAAGATATTCGTTTTCTGAAGGAGACCGCCAGAGAGGACGGAATCAGATGGCTGTTATACAGGGAGTGGTAGATAAGATCACTTCTCCGGATCTTCTGAAAAATTATCTTTCGGTTATGGACAGCCTGGAAGGCTGCTTTGAGACAAATGTTCCTTATGATATCATTGCGTCTCTTGTGCGGGACCAGCTTGACGAAGGCGGAAGCTGGCAGGTGCTTTCTTACAGTGTAGACGGCACCGGAGATAATCAGAAGCCCTATTCCATGAGCCAGAATGCCTATGTTATGGTTCCTGACATGACGACTGTGGAAAAAGCGCAGGATCTGATGCAGAAGGTCCGGGAAGGCGTAATGCTTTCCGACGCGGATGTATCCCGCCAGTGACCTGAGGGTTTTCTGCCGCTTTAAGTTGTTAAAGCCCTCGGGAGAAAGCCTTGACAAACGAAACAGCAGTTTGTATACTTGAAAAAGTAAAGGAAACAGCAATGAAGGGAAAAAGTAGCTTAAAGGGAACACACAGAGAGCTGCCGGTGGGTGAGAGGCGCGTGGGAAATTTAGGTGAATACATCCCGGAGCTCCGCACTGAACAAAAGAAGTAGGCTGCGGCGGGCTGGCACTCGTTATCGTGCTCAATGAGGCAGAGGAGGATCCTCTGTGAATTTAGGTGGTAACACGGGACCCGGTTCTCGTCCTAAACGGACAGGAACCGGGCTTTTTTGTAGAAAACTGTTTTAATAAAATGCAGGAGGGAAGAAATGACAGTTTGGGAAGAACTGAAAGCCAGGGGC
>DWVA01000280.1 GCA_019120475.1 Candidatus Blautia intestinipullorum
GATTTTAAAAAATAATCTCACAAAAATTTTATTTCCCCGTTCTTCTCTATTTCCCCATCCTTCTCTTCATGCTATAATAGGTGGATAAAACAGGACAAGGAGGAGGTTTCATTGACTAAACAGGAATTTCAGCAGCTCACCCAAAAGACAGTTCTTCTTGACGGAGCCACCGGATCCAATCTGATGGCCCAGGGTATGCCAAGAGGGATCTGCACAGAGCAGTGGGTGATCGAGCATAAAGACATCATACAAAAGCTTCAGCGTGATTATATTGACGCGGGAAGCCAGATCATTTACGCGCCCACCTTCGGAGGAAACAGACTCAGCCTTAAAAATCATCATCTGGAAGATCAGATTGAAAATATTAACCGCACCCTGCTTTCCTACTCCAGAGAAATTGCCGGGAACCGCTGTTACGTTGCCGGCGATGTAACTACCTCAGGGCAGTTTGTCACGGCTGACGGCGGCTACACCTATGAGGATGCCTACGAGATGTACCGGGAGCAGATCGGGATTCTGGCTGATGCCGGAGCTGACCTGATCGTAGCTGAAACCATGATCAATATTGAGGAAACTCTGGCTGCAGTAGACGCGGCGAATTCTGTCTGCAGTCTTCCTGTCATGTGTACCGTTACTGTAGAGGCAGACGGAAGTATTTTCAGCGGCGGAAACGCCATAGAAGCCGTCTCCGCACTGGAAGGCGCAGGAGCCGACGCCGTAGGCATCAACTGTTCCGTAGGGCCGGATCAGCTTGTATCCGTAGTGCGCAGCATACGGGAGGCTGTTTCCATTCCGGTGATCGCAAAGCCGAATGCAGGAATGCCCGTGATCGACGATCAGGGAAACGCTGTCTACAGTATGACGTCTTCCGACTTTGCCCGCCATATGAAGGCGCTGGTGGACGCGGGAGCTGTTCTCGTAGGCGGCTGCTGCGGCACCACTCCGGAATTTATCCGGGCGCTGTCCGGGATCATCAGCTAAAAAAAGTGCTTCTGAGGGATCCGTACCGGATCTTTTCTCAGAAGCACTTTTTTCATTTCACTTTGATTGCTTTCTCCGGGCACATTTCCTGACAGCAGAAACACCGGATGCATTTTTTGTAATCATAAACAGGAGCTTTCTTTCTTCCGTTCCTGAATTCCACAGCCTTTCCCGGTACAGGGCAGCTTTTGACACAGACCCCGCATCTGATGCAGAGACTTTCGTCAATATACGGTTTTTTCTGGAAAAGATTCAGCGCTTTTGCCATTCGTTCCCAGATACCCCGGCGCACAGTCCGGCGGTCCACATGAAAGTCAGGATTGCCGAATTTTTCTGCGGCCTCTTCCATAGAGATCCGCCCCTCCGGCGTCAGGATCTCAATCTCTTCTGCCTTCCAGGTTCCAAGCCCCATTTTTTCTCCATGATAATTTGTTGGAACCATCTGAGGCTTCAGGTGTATCAAATGACAGAATACACTGTCCAGAGCCACCGGATCTTCCGACATCAGGATCACATTCATTGCTATAGGGTCTCCCGAGCCTGGGCCGTTTCCCTCCATAGCCGTGATCCCGTCCATGACATAAAGTCTTGGCCTTACCAGCCGGTTCAGATCCACCAGCATTCTGGCAAAGTTGTCCGCGCTTGGATACTGAGTGTGCCCCTTTGCCTTATGAAGTCCCTGGACAAAGCCGTAGCTGTTCTTTACCGCCCCTGTCACTCTTTCCAGGGCGTGGGTTTTCATCTTGCAGAGAGAGATCACACAATCGCTCTCTATAACCTCCCGGGCCAGGATAAATTCTTTTGCCTGGATTCCTTCCGGAAATTCCGTTTTCACTCCTCTGGAAAAATCCGCCGCCGGAATATTCAATTCTTTCAGATAGTCCTCCATTCCTGTTCCGGATATGACTCTGGATGTGGTTCCCACTCCGCAGGAATCCCCCAAAGTAATCTTTTCATAGCCCTCTTCTTTCAGGATTCTGGCAAACATCCCGACCACGGCCGGATGGGTGATCACCGGGCGGCTGTTTTCCGCCTTTTTCAGAAGATTTGGCTTCAAAAGAATAGATTCTTCTTTTTTTATCAGCCTGTCAAGCCTTCCCAGAAGCTCTGTCCCTTTTTTCAGGCTTTCATAAACAGAATCTTCCCTGTAGGAGTTACAGGGAAGAAGAATTACTTTGCTTTTTTCTTTCATCGAATACCTCATCTGCCGCCGAGATCTGTTTCTCTCAGCGCTTTTCTCACCGGAAGGATACATGCCGGCACCACTGACAGAAAATCCACTCCCATTCTGAGGAAGGTTTCCGTCAGCGCTGTGTCTGCAGCAATCTCTCCGCAGATCCCCGCCTCGCGTCCTTCCTGATGGGCTGCCTCGACCACCATGCGGATCATTCTTAAGATTGCCGGGTGATGATCGTCGTACTTATCCTTAAGCAGCAGGTTCTGTCTGTCCATAGCCAGCGTATACTGGGTCAGATCGTTTGTTCCGATGCTGAGGAAATCTACACGTCTGGCAAGTTCACGGCTGATCATCACAGCCGCCGGCGTTTCAATCATAATGCTTGTGCGGATATCCCGGAAAGGAATATCCTGCTCCCGCAGGCTTTGCTTTACCTCCTGGATCAGTTCTTCTATCTCTTCCATCTCTTTTTCCGAAGAAACCATAGGATACATCATGGCAAGGTTGCCATAGACGCTGGCCCGGTAAATCGCCCGAAGCTGGGATTTGAACATTTCTTTGCGGTCAAGGCAGAAACGGATCCCTCTGTTTCCCATGATCGGATTTATCTCCTCCGGAATATCCAGATAGGAAGCCTGCTTGTCCGCGCCAAGATCAGCCGTCCGGATCACCGTAGGACGATCGCCCATGGTCTCCGCGATCTTTTTATAGGCCAGAAACAGCTCGTTTTCCCTTGGATAGCTTTCTCTGCCCAGATACTGGAACTCGCTGCGCAGAAGGCCGATGCCCGCCGCCCCGTAATAAAGGACGTTATTCAGGTCGCTCATGTTGCCGATATTGGCATATAGGCCGATCTCTTTCCCGTCCGCTGTCACATCTTTCTCATTTTTCAGCTTCAGAAGCTCTTCTTTTTCTTTTTTGTCTGCTTCCAGACGGATCTCATATTCTTTTTGTATTTCCCCATCCGGGTCAAGATAAAGAGTTCCTGTATAGCCGTCCACAATAGCCGTCAGCCCGTCCCAGGCGTCGTCTGCCACAATATCAACCAGAGTGGGGATTTCCATAGTTTTGGCTACGATGGAAGTATGGGAAACGGCTGATCCATGATGCATGACTACAGCCAGAAGTTTTTCCTTGTCCATCTCCATGATCTCTGTGGGCGACAGAGACTCCGTTACAAGGATCACCGGTTCCTCTCCCAGATTAATATGAAGAGACGCGCCGCCAAGAATCTGGATCAGGCGGTTGGAAATCTCCTGAATATCCGCGATCCTCTTTCTTACCGCCGGTTCTTCCAGACTGCGGAAAGTCTCTGTGATCTCATCTCTGTTTGTCATAACCGCATAGGCGGCGTTTACTTTTTCTGATGAAATACAGCTTTCGATGGCTTTTTGATAGCTTTCTGATTCCAGAAGATTTTTCTGTTCAAGAAAGGTTTTCGCCTCCTGTTCATTCAGGAGGCACTTCTTTTCATAAAGCTCCAGAAGAGCCGCGGCCGCCTGGGACCTGGCTCTTTGGAACTCTTCAATTTCCTTTTTGATGTTGCTGACAAGGGACTGACGGATCTGGTATTCCCCTCTGCTGTAATAAAGTATCTTTCCGATGGCAATTCCCGAAAAGGTCGCTGTACCTTTAAAAATTTCCATCCTTCATCCCTCCTGCTGCCTGTCAGTCACATGCAGCTCTGAATTCTGTCCAGTTCTTGTTGTACTGTTCGTTTGCTTCTTCGCTTACATTCTGTACGATCTCTCCGCTTTTTACAGAATCCGGAACAACAAGATCCGGGTTTACAAATTCATCGGCAGCCTTATTTGTGCTGTAATATCCGATGAAATCTGTACACTGCGCAGCGATCTCCGGCTGCAGGATGTAATCCATAAACTGGTACGCAGCATCTTTGTTCGGCGCTGCGCTGGGGATAAACATACCCATGATGCCGAAGCCAAGTCCCTCTTCCGGATATACCACCTTAAGATCCGGATTCTCCGCCAGAGCCGCAGTCACCTGGGAGGTGTAAATAAATCCTACGCTTGCCTCTCCGTTTAAAAGAGCGTTCTGAGTGTTGTCATCCTGGATCAGACGCACGTTGGGGGCAAGTTCCAGAAGCTTCTCTCCTGTTTCCTTAATGGATTCCACGTCTTCTTCGTTCATGCTCTTTCCGAGAGCCATATTGGTGATTCCGTTGATCACTCTGTAGTTGGCGATCAGGGCGATGCTGTCCTCAAGAGAAGGATCCCACAGATCGCTGTAGCCTTTAATGTCAATGTCCACCATTTCCGGATCGTAAACGATCAGCGGGATTCCCGCTCCGTAGGGAACAGTGTATTCATCGTCCGGATCATAAAACTGTCCCTGATAAAGTGGATTGATGTTTTCAAATCCGCTGAGCTTTGATTTATCCAGCTTCTCCGCCAGGCCCTCCTGGATCACATTTTCCAGAATATAATCATCGGCGATAATGATATCATAGTCGCCGCCTTTCGCCATGGAAAGCTTCTCCAGCATTGTCTCATCTGTATCAAAGTTTGAATATACGATCTTTACGCCGGTCTCTTCTTCAAAACCGTCCAAAACTTCCTGCGGGAACATGTTTTCCCAGGTAAAAAGAACCAGTTCATCGGAATCCGCGCTGACCGGGACCGCCATTACAGGCACTGCCAGAGCCGCACACAGTGCAGCAGCTAAAATTTTTTTCATATCGTCTCTCCTTTTTTATCTATATTCAGATTTTTCTGTGAAGATCTGTAGGTACAGTATATCTTACTTTTTCTTTGTTGAAAAGAGCCTATTCCTTCCTTTTGAAATTTTTCCGATCAGAGTGTACAAAAGAAGCACGCCTATGGTAAACGCCAGCATCAGGGTACAGAGAGCGTTGATCTCCGGCGTCACTCCGGTTTTCAACTGGGTATATACCTTGATCGGCAGCGTGGAAAGTCTGGGCCCGTTTACAAAAATACTGATCACCACATCGTCCATGGACATGGCGAAAGCCAGCAGGGAACCGGACATAACCGCCGGCATGATCAGCGGCAGGGTAATGTCCCAGAAGGCCCGGAAAGAACCTGCCCCCAGATCTCTGGCCGCCTCCTCAAGAGCCGGATCCATTCCTGCAAGCCGCGCTTTCACTTCCATGAGAATATAGGGCACACAGAAAACGGTATGTCCCAGAAGAAGCGTCAGCATTCCAAAAGGAATATTCAAAAGATAGAAGAACGCCATCAGCACCATGCCGAGGATGATTTCCGGAATCATCAGAGGAAGGATGGAAACATATTCCAGAATTCCTTTTGTTCTCCATTTGATCCTGGACAGCCCTACTGCGCCCAGCGTTCCGATCACGGCTGAGAGGAGACAGCTTGAAACGCCAAGGATCAGGCTGTTTTTCAGGGCTTCCAGCATATCCTCATCCTGAAGGAGCTCCTGGTACCAGTTCAAAGAAAATCCGCTGAAACGAACAGGCAGCTTTGATTCATTAAAGGAAAAGATAATGACCACCGCTACCGGCAGGTACATCAGGAAAAACACAATTCCAAGATACACTCCGGAGAGCTTCGTATTCTTTTTCATCCGATTCCCTCCAATTCTTTTACATTTGTGATCCGGCGGTACAAAACGATCATCAGTGTGGTGAGCACCATCAGCACCACTGCCAGAGCCGCGGCAAAGGGCCAGTTGTTGCCTCTTGTCATCTGCTCCTGGATCAGGCTTCCCACCAGGACGATCTTGTTTCCTCCAAGAATATCCGCAATAAAGAACAGTCCCATGGAGGGGATGAACGTCAGGATAATGCCTGAGAGAAGTCCCGGAAGTGTCAGCTTAAAGGATACTGTCCAGAAAGCCTTCGTCTTCGACGCTCCCAGATCGCGGGCAGCCTCCACAAGAGACCAGTCCAGCTTTTCCGCGCTGGAATACACAGACAAGATCATAAAGGGAAGGAGCACATAAACCATTCCCACCACGATCGCCGGATAACTGTATAATATTTTCAATGGTTTATCGATTATCCCGATCTTTTTCAGGATAAAGTTCAAAACGCCTTTATTCTGGAGAATGATGATCCATCCATACAGACGTATCAGGGAATTCACCCAGAAAGGCAGCATCAGAAACAGCATGGCTTTTTTCTTCCATCCATCGGAAAGCCTTGCCATAAAGTATCCGAAGGGATAGCCGACCAGACAGATGATCGCCGTACTGGTAAGAGCAAGCTGGAAAGACTCCCGGAAAGTCTGAAGGTATACCGGCTCCAGGATCTTTTTGTAATTTTCCAGCGTAAAGGACCACTGTACGCCGAATCCGTCCGCTGACTGCGAAAAGCTCAGGGCCACCATATAGATCAGCGGTCCGGCCACAAATACCAGAGTAAATATATACAGGGGAAGGATCATCCAGACAGAGCTGGATCTGCGCCTACGCATCAGCTTCCTCCCCGGGATTTTTCTCCGGTCTGTCTACAAGGACCGCGTCTTCAGGCTGGAAACTTATATGAAGCTTCTGCCCCGGCTGGACCCCGGCGTCAATTCCGTACCGGCTTGCGATCACTTCTGTCCCGTCCGAAAGCTTCAGCACAACGCGCAAAAGTCCCCCTGCGAAACTTTTTTCCATAACCTCTGCTTCCAGACCGCTTTCTTCCTCAATCCGGATATTTTCACTCCGTACAGCCAAAGTCACGGCTTCTCCTGCTTTTACCGGACTCTCCCCGGAAACCGCCAGCATCTCGCCTCCCGGAAGGGATACCCGGCAGCGGCCGTCTCCCTCCGCTCCTTTGACCGTTCCCTTCAGGATATTTGCGTTTCCTACGAAAGTAGCCACATAGCTTGTTTTCGGATGATTGTATATCTCATCCGGCGTTCCGATCTGTTCAAATCTTCCCTGGTTCATTACCGCGATCCGGTCGGACATATTGATTGCTTCTTCCTGATCATGGGTGATATAAATAAAAGTAATGCCAAGTTTTTTCTGAAGACGCTTCAGTTCCACCTGCATTGTCCGGCGAAGCTGCAGATCCAAAGCCCCCAGAGGCTCGTCCAGAAGAAGGACTTTCGGGTTGTTCACAAGCGCCCTTGCAATGGCAACGCGCTGCTTCTGTCCTCCGGAAAGCTCGGAAGGCTTTCTTTTTTCATAGCCTGACAGCTGGACCAGCTCCAGCATTTCTTTTACTTTTTTCCTGATCTCCGCTTTCGGCGTTTTTTTCAGCTTCAATCCGTATCCGATGTTATCCGCCACATTCATATGGGGAAATAACGCGTAATTCTGAAACACCGTGTTTACGTCACGGGCTTCCGGCGCCAGGGATGTAACGTCTTTCCCGTCCAGAAACACCTGTCCGGCATCGGGCATTTCAAGCCCTGCGATAATCCTCAGAGTCGTCGTCTTTCCGCATCCGGAAGAACCGAGAAGCGTAATAAACTCGCCTTTTCCGATAGCAAGACTGATCCCTCTTAATACGTCTGTCTCCCTTTCAAATCCTTTTCTGATATCTTTCAGTTCCAAACAAATCTCTGTCATTCTCTTTTCCTATAGAAACCTCCTGTATTTTTCTCTCTTTTGTGAAATAATATTGAGCTGAAAGCCTCCAACTGTATTGTCCGCAGATTATTTCCGCTCAAGAAGCTGCTCTACATATCTGACATAGCCCTCCGTGTCAAAGACGGGCTGATGATTTCTTTTGATCTCCAGCGCTTTTTCAGCTCCGTTTTTCAAAAGTTTATAGGCTGTCAGCGCAAGAAGCTTCGCCGGAAGTATATATGCCTTCTCCGGATCTGTGATGCGGAAATCCGCTCCATGAAGTTTGCCTTCAAATCCTTTAAACGTAAAATTCACCACCGGGAAAATCTGACTTAAATCCCCGACATCTGTACAGGCATTATTAAAATCACCCTTCTGTACGGTACGGTACTTAAGTCCCAGTTCCCGGGCCGCGTCCACAAGCGCCTCGTCAGCCCCTCTGGGGATGATCGGCATATACCCCTGAAGAACCTCTCTTTCGATCTTTCCTCCGAAAGCATAGGCGGCTCCGTCATATGCCCGGTGGACTTTTTCCCGGATCTCCTGGATCTTTTCCAGAGACGCGGCTCTGACCTTTGTTTCCAGCACTGCCTCGTCCGGCACGCTGTTCAGCACGTCTCCCGCCTTCCGTATCACATTGTGAAGGCGCACATGATCTTCTTCCCGGAAAGTTTCCCTCATCAGCCCCATCATCTGTATGGCGCTGGTGGCAATGCTCAGAGCGTTTACTCCATTCCATGGATCCACCGCCGCATGGGCGGCCTTTCCCCGCACTGTTACCCGCTCCGCCGTAAATCCGTTGCAGGCGGGATTTCCCAAATAAAAATCTTCCTCCACCGGAACCATATGCACATGGGTAGTCATGGCGATGTCCGTTCTGTCAAAAGCACCGGTCCGGATCAGCTCGCTTTTGCCGGACATGAACTGCACTCCTTTTTCCCTTAACAGAGGACGTCTGTCCGCGTCAATATACTCTTCCGCCGGAACAGCAAAAAAGGACAGGGAACCGCCCAGTTCTTTCCGGATTTCCGGATCTGCAAAAGCAAAAGCCGATCCCATCATCGCCGCCATCTGGGCGTGATGGCCGCAGGCATGAGCAGTTCCGTTAGCCGGATCCGCCATGGGATGCGTTTTGCATCCAATAGCGTCCAATTCTCCGATGATCGTAAGATTCGGACCTTTTTCCGGGCCCCAGTCTCCCCGGACGCCTGTCAGCGCCAATCCGGTATGTACCTCGTATCCCAGTTCTCTCAGAAGTCCCGCTGTTTTCTCCGCAGTCCGTCTTTCCTCAAATCCCGGCTCCGGATGGGCGGCGATATCTTCCGCAAATTCAATGATCCTGTCTCTGTTTTCATCGATCAGACGAAGAATTTTCTGTTCTGTTTTGTCCATAGATACCAACTCCTTTTTCAGCAATGTATTCTATGAATCTATAGATTTTTCATTCACTTTCGTACATTACAGTGCGGATATTTTCGCACTTATTTTATCATATCATATTTTTTTCTGAATGCAAGAAAAAAACCGGAAACATTCTGTCCCCGGCCTGTCAAAAAGCTGGAAAAGAGACTCGAACTCTCGACCCCTTCATTACGAGTGAAGTGCTCTACCGACTGAGCTATTCC
>DWVA01000281.1 GCA_019120475.1 Candidatus Blautia intestinipullorum
GATGTGCAAATTTGACAGGAAAAATTATTTTTATCCGGATAATCCCCAGAACTATCAGATATCTCAGCTCTACCTGCCGATCTGCTACGACGGCTGGGTGGAAATTGAAACGTCCTCCGGAAAAAAGAAAATCCGTATCCATGAAATGCATATGGAGGAGGACGCCGGAAAGCTGATCCATGACGAATGGGAGGACTGTTCCCTTGTGGACTATAACCGGAGCGGAGTTCCCCTTATCGAAATCGTATCAGAGCCGGATATGAGAAGCTCCGAGGAAGTGATCGCCTATCTGGAGAAACTGCGCTTTATGATGCAGTATCTGGGCGTTTCAGACTGTAAGCTCCAGGAGGGCTCCATGCGTGCGGACGTGAATCTTTCTGTCAGAGAGGCGGGAAGCGAAACATTCGGTACAAGAACGGAGATGAAAAACCTGAACTCCTTTAAAGCGATCGCCCGGGCGATCGAGGGCGAACGGGAACGTCAGATCGAACTTCTGGAAGCCGGAAAAAAAGTGATCCAGGAAACAAGGAGATGGGATGACAACAAAGAATCTTCCCATGCCATGCGCTCCAAAGAGGACGCGAAAGATTACCGCTATTTCCCGGATCCGGATCTGCCGCCTGTCCATATCTCCGATCAGTGGATCGCGAGACTGAAAGAAAGCCAGCCGGAGCTTCGGGAAGAAAAAATGCTCCGTTATCAGAAGGAATACGGATTATCCGAATATGATTCGGGGATACTGACAGAGACAAGACATCTTGCGGAGCTTTTTGAGGAGACGGCTGTTCTCTGCGGAAGTCCGAAGAAAGCCGCCAACTGGTTTATGGGAGAAGTGCTGCGTCTGGCAAGGGAAAAGGGAAGAGAGCCGGAAAAGGTATCCTTTTCGCCGGAACATCTATCCAGCCTGATCGTTATGGTGGAGAAAAAGGAAGTCAGTCCCCAGAATGCAAAGAAAGTTTTTGAAAAAGTCTTTGACCAGGATATTGATCCTGTAGTATATATAGAAGAGAAGGGTCTGAAAATCGTGGAGGACACCGGACTTCTGGCCAGTACACTGGAAAGAATCCTGGAAGAAAATCCGGGACCTCTGAACGAACTTCTCGGCGGAAAGGAAAAAGTGTTCGGCTTCTTTGTCGGTAAAATGATGAGAGAGCTGAAAGGAAAGGCAAGTCCTGACGCCGTAAGAGAGGCTCTGACGAAAGAAATAGAAAGCAGGCGAAAACAATATGGTGACAATTAACAGAAATTATCTGAAATTGCCGGGAAGCTATCTTTTTTCAACAATCGCGAAAAAAGTGGTGGACTATCAGGCAGCGCATCCGGAGGAAAAGATCGTGCGCCTGGGTATCGGAGATGTGACCCAGCCGCTGGCGCCGGCTATTATTGAGGCGCTTCATAAAGCGGTAGATGAAATGGCTCATGCGGAAACTTTTCACGGTTATGCGCCGGATCTGGGATATGAGTTTTTAAGATCAGCGATTGCAAAAAATGATTATCAGGACAGAGGATGCCAGATCAGCGCAGATGAGATTTTTGTTTCTGACGGGGCAAAGAGCGATTCCGGAAATATTCAGGAGATTTTCGGAACAGAGAATAAGGTGGCTGTCTGCGACCCGGTATATCCGGTGTATGTGGACACCAATGTAATGGCGGGCCGTACCGGGGAATACAACAAAGAACGGGAGAATTTCGACGGTGTGATCTATATGCCCTGTCTGGAAGAAAACGGATTTCTGCCGGAGCTGCCGAAGGAAACGCCGGATCTGATCTATCTGTGTTTTCCCAATAATCCAAGCGGAGCCGCTATTACGAAAGACAAGCTCCAGGAATGGGTGGATTATGCCAATAAAACGGGAGCTGTGATCATTTACGACGCGGCATACGAGGCATATATTACAGAAGAAGGAGTTCCTCACAGCATTTATGAGTGTGAAGGAGCCCGCACCTGCGCCATAGAGCTTCGCAGTTTTTCCAAAAACGCCGGATTTACCGGAGTCCGTCTCGGCTTTGCTGTAGTCCCCAGGGAACTGAAAAGGGAAGGCGTTTCTCTTCATGACCTTTGGGCGAGACGTCACGGTACAAAATTCAACGGGGCTCCATATATTGTCCAGAGGGCAGGGGAGGCTGTCTATTCTCCGGAAGGAAAGGCGCAGCTTAAGGAACAGGTGGCATACTATATGCGCAACGCCCATTATATATACAACGGACTGAAAGACGCGGGATATTCCGTATCCGGCGGCGTCAATGCTCCGTATATCTGGCTGAAGACACCAAAGAGCATGACGTCGTGGGAATTTTTTGACTACCTGCTGGAAACTGCTCATGTAGTAGGAACTCCCGGCTCCGGTTTCGGTGCCCACGGCGAGGGATATTTCCGCCTGACAGCTTTCGGAACCTTTGAAAATACCCAGGAAGCGATCAAAAGGATCCAGGCTTTGTAAAATACCGCTTTGCAAAAAGAAAGATTTTTGAAAGGAACGGCGCGGCATTTGGCTGCGCCGTTCCTTTATCTGAAAGATTCTATTTGCCTTAGAGAAAAATATAACGTATAATAGACAGGAAGCCAAAAAGAAGCATTTTGGAGGAAAAATGGATAAAAAAGCAGTATTTTTTGACGCGGACGGAACG
>DWVA01000282.1 GCA_019120475.1 Candidatus Blautia intestinipullorum
TTAATTTATGATTCCAATATAAATATTCTTTCATTTTTTCTCCTTTTGCCAAAAGAATCAAGTTATTATCCGAAGATAATAACCTGATTCTTGGTTTTTGCTGCGTCTTTTACCTTAGATTACATTTGCTCCAGACAGTGCAGAAAGAAGTGAAACTCCAATACCGCAAGTAGCGCATCCTAAGCAACCCCAGCATCCAATGTCCATTGTTGTCATTTCAGGATTTGTCATGGTCTATGCCTCCCTTCTATATATGTAAGAATACATATTATTTAGAAATGTGCATTTAACTTACTGCACTCTTTCTGAATCCTATAGTATCAAAAAGAAAGCTTTATTTTTCCAACATGTAACTATATCGAATATATGTGTAACTTTTTCCATAGTTATGCCAAATTCGTGATAACAAGAGCAAGTTTCGCCTGCGTAACTCAAAACTCACTTCGTAACTTTTGCTTACTGGCAAACTTGATGGGGATTCCGCTCCCCATTCCCTCGGTTCTATCCTATTCTTTGGCTCTATATAAAATAGTCGCAGCGTGATTCAAGAATCACGAAAAAAAGCTTATCGTCATAACTTTTGACGATAAGCTTTTCCATTCTATATCTATTCTTTTGTGTCACTATCCATGTTTCCTAACACTTCAAGAATCTCTTCTATTGTTTTCCCCGACTCAATAACAGCCTTATACAACTGTTCCTTTTTTCGCTCTTCAATCTGTTGCTCAATTTCTTTTTTCTGTCTACGCAGTTCTTTCAACGTAGTTTCTGCCTTCTCAATCTGTTTAGTCACATCAGCTAATTTTTGATCAAGCAAAATATTTTCCTGCTTTTATCTTCCTCTCGGCATATAAACTCCTCCTTTATAATCCATTATTATAACCCTGGCCTTAAATGATTTCCAATAATTTTTCTCAACACTTTACTACTTAATACTTTCTAATCGGCTTATATATAACAATAACTTTTTATGAAAGGAGTATTATCAAATGGCAAGGCCAAAAAAAGCCAAAGAACTAAAACGTAATCACCCAATCATGCTTCGTTTGACCGATACAGAGTATGAAATTGTTTTAGAAAATGCAAAAGCCTCATCTCTTCCTCTGGCAGAATATGCCCGTAAGCTGGTTACAGGAAAACAAGTAAAAGTCAAATATGAAATTGTTGCAGATATACCGGAGCTAAAAAAACTAATTGCAGAGTTTGGAAAAATCGGCAGTAATTTAAATCAAATTGCCCGCCATTTTAATAGCGGAGGCATCCACTCCCATGAAATGCAGAGGTCAATCCGCCAGGGGATTTCTGATATTTATGAAATGAAATATGAAGTTTTGAAAATGGCCGGTGATTTTCGTTCTCTTTCTGTAGAACGCTCTGCCGGGCAGAAAGGAGCTGCCGCTCATGGCCATCCTGAAACACATCGCCAGTAAAAATGCTGATTACGGGGAAGCCCAGCGCTATCTTATGTTCCAGTATAACGAAGATACCATGAAACCAATCCTGGATGAAAATGGCCGGTTGATTCCCCGTGATGAATATTATCTGGACGGCATTAACTGTGATCCTTTTTCTTTTGATATGGAATGTAAAGAGTTAAACGCACAGTACAATAAAAACCACAGCTTTGATGAAATCAAATCCCATCATTATATCTTAAGTTTTGATCCGAGGGATATGACAGAAAACGGCCTGACCGGAGAACGGGCGCAGCAGCTCGGTCTGGAGTATGCCCGAAATAATTTCCCCGGACATCAGGCTTTGGTCTGCACCCACACGGATGGTCATAATGAAAGCGGTAACATTCATGTACATATTGTAATCAACAGTTTAAGGAAATATGATGTAGACCGCCAAGATTTTATGGAGCGTCCCTGTGATTCCTGTGCCGGATATAAACATCATCTCACGAAAGATTATCTTTCCTATCTGAAACAGGATGTGATGAATCTCTGCCTCCGGGAGCATCTCCATCAAGTGGATCTTCTCTCTCCTGCTGAGAAGAAAGTCACCGACCGGGAATATCATGCACGTCGCAGAGGTCAGAAAAAGATGGACAAATTAAACCAAAAAATGCTTGCGGACGGAATTCTACCACGGAAAACAAAATTCGAGACGCAGAAAGATTTTCTCCGCAGCGCTATTGAAGAAACTGCAGCTTCCTCCCACAGCCTGGAGGAATTTCAAAAGCTGCTTAAAGAGAAATATCTGATTTCCTTCAAAACCAGCCGTGGACGGTTCAGCTATCTCCATCCAGAGCGAGGAAAGTACATTACCGGAAGAAGTCTGGGAAGTCATTATGAAAAGGAATATCTTTTGTCCCAGTGGGAGAAAAAAGCAATGCAAAAACAGGCCCTGTTTTCTGAACAGAAATCTTCTGAAGATACTTCCTGGAACTCCATGCAGAACAATCTGCCGGCTTTTGTTTTTATCAAATCCAATCTCAAGCTTGTGGTTGATCTGCAGAACTGCGTAAAAGCACAGCAAAGTTCCGCTTATGCCAGAAAGGTAAAGCTGTCCAATTTGCAGCAGATGGCAAAAACCGTTGCCTATATACAGGAACATGGTTATGACACAGAAGAAGATCTGGAAAAAGCTTCTGAAGAAGCAGAAACACAAACTGCCAATATGCGCAAAGCTCTCCGTTCCACAGAAGACAAGCTGAGGCAAGTCAACGAGCAGATCCACTACACAGGACAATACCTGGCGAATAAATCCATTTACCGTCAGTTTATCAACAGCACGAATAAAACAAAGTTCCGACAGGAACACCAGACGGAAATCACCCTATATGAAACAGCACGGAAGATACTGAAAGGATACTCGGCAGATGGGAAACTTCCCTCTATGAAGCTGTTGAAAGTAGAAAAGGGAAACCTGACCGCACTGAAAAACAGCCAGTACGAAGCATATCAGAATCTCCGGAAATATGAAAAAGAACTGCATACTGTCCAGACAAACATAGACACATTCCTGGGGAAAGACCGTTCCCAGCAGTCGGAACTGGAAAAAGAAACCACACGCTCCTGAACTACTGCCTTATGCTAGAAGGCCCACAGAGATTTTTCTTTACACTCCGCCGCTGACTCTGATAGTGACTGGAATATCCGCTCTGTCAAGAAAGAAAGCGGGTTCGGACAAACAGAGCTTTTCCGTAAGCTCTAGTTGAAAATATAGACATGATACGGGAAACATAGATAAAAAATTAGGATTGCCTCGGTATAAGTTGCAATGAGCTTCTAAAATAAGTCAAAAATTGATATTTGACATTCTTCACCTTTCAGCATAACTTAAAAAAAGTTCATTGCTATTTTAAAAAAAATCGACTATACTATTATTGAGAAAATATGAAAGGAGTAGATGCACATGGCAACACAGAGTATAAAAAAGAACATTGTAATCCATGACAAAGACTCCGCCACTGCTTTCGTGGAAGCACTGGAAAAAGCCGCAGCTATTGCGACAAAACCTGTTTCCCGTAATTACAGCGTAAAGGAATTAAAAGGCACTAAAAATATCAAAGCTTTTTTCGGAGATAAACTATAATGGATTATATAGAGCTGAATCTTTTAGAAATGCTCGACACATACGGAGAGGATAAACTACAGTCTATCCTCTCCAGTTTCATGTGTCCCCAAAATAAAGATGTAGAAAATTTTATACAATCAAAGGCGATTGAATTTGCCAGACAGAGGCTTGCAATGACCTATCTTGTTTTTTCTGATTCAGAATCACCTGATTTTGTTGGCTACTTTACACTGGCAAATAAATTTGTTTCTATCACTGGGAACGCACTAAGTAAAACTCTCCAGAAGCGTATAGCAAAATTTTCACAATACGATGAAGAACTTGACCGTTTTCTGGTGTCTATGCCATTGATTGCACAGCTCGGCAAAAATTTTAATCCCACCTTATCTGCTACTATACCCGGACAGGAATTATTATCTATTGCCTGCAATAAAGTCCAGGAAGCTCAGTTTATTATCGGAGGGAAAGCCGTTTACATAGAATGTGCCAGCAATCCAAAGTTATATGATTTTTATTCTGCTTCTCAATTTGTCCAGTTCGGTCAAAGAGAAAGAGATACCGATGAAATTGCGGAAAGTCCGATATTGGTACAGATGCTAAAATATTTCAGAGATTAAAAAAGAGGAAGATGCCTGCTCCATAAGCAAAACATCTTCCTCTTTTTTATTTTCTTCTCCGCTCCATATCCATTTCTGCTGCCATCTGCTGTACAGGCTTTCCGCTCCGTCTGGCAATCTCTGCCTGCTTCAGATGGAGCCGATCCAGAACAGAGATCCGTTTCCCGATTTTTCGTGGTTTCACTGGCAAATTGTTCATGCGCCCATCGATCATATTATAATTCTGTTCTTCCGTAATCTCTGCGCTTCTTAGATATTCCCCATTTTCATAGGATTTCTGCCAAGTTTCCATCTCCGTTTTTTTTTTCGTCTTCTTCTCTGGATCTGGAAGTGTCGCCGGGGGATTAATGTAGTTCCGGATCTGCTGTTTTGCTGCATCATCGAAGCCATGAAGCACATTGTCCATCACCAGAACTCCGTTCGCATCCAGAATCACATTTGCTGCCTGCGTTCCATAAACGCTGTGTTCCATAAGGAAAAACTCTCTGCCGTCTATCACAATGCTGTCATAAGCCAGCCAGCTTCCTTCTTTTCCTTCAATATGAAAATCTGCCGTATCCATTGAGATCAGCGCACTGGATGAACCCATACGGATAAACCCGGCAATTACGGTAAATCCCTCCTTTTCGATATAATAGGCGGCGACCTCACCGCCCTGATTCAGTACCAACACATCACTGACACTGACCGCACGTCCACGGAGGGAACGTGGCGGATGCTTTTCCAGTCGTTCACGGATGCTCTCCGGAGTATCTCCCATCC
>DWVA01000283.1 GCA_019120475.1 Candidatus Blautia intestinipullorum
TTCCCAAATCCAGTCCATAAACATTCCTGGCCATCTTATTCCATCCCTTATTATTTTACTCCTGCTTTTGCCGGAGGAATCCCTTTTCCCTCAGACTGATAAAACAATTATTTCCTATAATGATGTGATCAAGCAGCTCTATGCCGATCATGCTGCCCGCGCTCTGTATCCGTCGTGTAATCCGAACATCCTCTTTGCTGGGTGTCGGGTCACCGCTTGGATGATTGTGAAGAAGCACAATGGAAACTGCCCCTCTCTGGAGTGCTTCAATAAACAATTCCCGCGGCGAAATCAAAGCCGTATCTACAGTTCCCGTAGAAATATTCACCTCACTGATCAGCCTTGTGCGTGTATTCAGCAAAAGAAGTTTCAGGACTTCTTTCTGCTGATGCCGCATATCCTCCATATAATACTGCGCAATCGTATCCGGCGATGAAAAATTCAGTCCGGAAGCGGCAGACGCCTTGGAAAGACGCTTGGCCAGCTCCGACAGGCACAGAATCTGTACGGCTTTTACGCGGCCGATTCCTTTTACGCGAAGGAGATCTTCTCTTGTCCATCTGTGGATATTGAGAATGCCGCATTCACTGAAATCCGGATGAAGAAGCTTCTGTGCCAGTTCCAGAGAATTTGCTCCTTTTGTTCCTGTTCTCAGCAGAACTGCCAGCAATTCTCCATCTGTAAGATTTTCCGCCCCGTATTGTTCACATTTTTCGTAGGGCCGCTCATCACGGTACATTTCTTTGATTGTTTTTCCTGTATTCATGCTGCATCTTATCGCTGCGATGCCACTAATACAATGATTTATTTTATCACAGAATAAAAAAAGTGTATAGAGCCGTAATATTAATTTTCTGTGAATTCAAACTTTCGCCGCATATAACCGGCCCGGCTTTCTTACGAACCGCATGAAAAATACCCGGCCATATTTACTGCTTCAGCCCGGATACATTCGTTTTATTATCGCCTCCGCCACACGCATCCCATCCATGGCGGCTGAAGTAATGCCTCCCGCATAGCCTGCCCCTTCTCCGCAGGGGTACAGCCAGGATATGCTGGACTCATACTGTTCATTTCTGACGATCCTGACCGGAGATGAAGTCCTGCTTTCCACACCGGAAAGAAGCGTATCCCCGTCATCAAATCCGGGAATTTTCTTCCCCATCCTGCAGATTCCCTCTCCCAGCGACCAGGCAAGCTCTTCCGGGAAAATCTGCCGGACATTGGCAGGTGTATATCCGCCTTTTATATTGGGATGTACCTTTCCAAACCCGGTGCCTGCCCGGTTCTTCAGATAATCTTCCAGCCGCTGTACAGGCACTTTTCCATTTCCCGCGCGCCAGGCTTTTTCCTCCAGTTCACGCTGAAATTCAATTCCTGCAAGAGGATGCGTGTTTTTAAAATCTGCAGGTGTAACGGTTGCAACAATGGCGCTGTTGGCATTTTCTCCATCCCGGTCCCTGTAGCTCATGCCGTTTACCGCCAGCCGTCCTTCTTCCGATGAAGCATTGACAACATAGCCGCCCGGACACATACAGAATGAGTACACTCCTCTCCCGTTTTCCAGTTTTTCCGCCAGTTTATAAGAAGCGGCAGGGAGTTTCTTTCCTCTGTGTGTGCCGTACATATTCCGGTCAATCATTTCCTGGGGATGTTCTACTCTGACGCCGACAGCGAAGGACTTTGCTTCCATGCAGACGCCCCGGTCATACAGCATCTGAAATGTGTCTCTTGCACTGTGTCCAATCGCCAGCACAACCGCCTCTGTACGGATTTTCTCCCGGCCGTTAATGACAAGGCAGCCTTCCCGGGGAAGAATGTCTGTCACCTGACTGTGAAAGTGGAATTCACCACCCAGCTGGATAATACGGTTCCGCATAGCTTCCACTACGTCAATAAGAATATCCGTCCCGATATGCGGCTTCTGCTCCCAGAGAATGTCCTCCGGAGCTCCGAAAGATACAAATGTCTCAAGGACAAAGCGGTTTCTTCCGGCTGTATCTTTTACCAGAGTATTCAGTTTTCCGTCTGAAAATGTTCCGGCTCCTCCTTCACCGAACTGTACATTGGAGGAGGGATCAAGCACTCCTGTTTCCCAGAAGTGTGCTACATCTGCCTTGCGCTCCCGCACCGCAGCTCCCCGTTCCACAATCAGAGGTCGGTACCCTTCCAAAGCCAGCAGATATGCGCAGAAAAGCCCTGCCGGGCCGCTGCCGACCACAACCGGACGCAGTGACATTTTCTTTTTTCCGTGCTCCGGTATCCGGTACGGCTTTTCCGATACTTTCTGTACTCTGCCTTTTGTACATTTCAGAACGCGGGCCTCATTTTCCACAATAAGATCAATGGAATATACATAATACAGCTCCGGCTTTTTTCTTGCGTCAATAGAGCGTTTTCTCACGGAATACTGCTTCAGATCACGTTCTCTGATCTGCAGTGATTTGATAATTTTCTTTTTCAGCTGCTCCGGGGTATGTCCCACTGGCAGCTTCAGCTGATTGATACGGAGCATAAGATTCCCTCTCCTCTGTTTAATATTCTTTTCCGGCTAAACTGACGCTGATTTTCCGGCCACATATCCGCTGGCCCAGGCAAACGTCAGATTATATCCCCCGCACATACCGTCTACATCCAGAATTTCTCCTGCGAAATAGAGTCCCGGCACATAAAGGGATTCCAGCGTATCCGGGTTTACTTCCGCCGTGTCCACACCGCCGCAGCACACCTGGGCCTGTTCAAAAGAATTGGTTCCTGTAACTGAAACTTTCATGGACTTGATCAGGCGGGCCAGCCTCATAATCTCCTCATCCGTAAGCTCCCCGGCCGTTTTTTCACGGGAAATACCGGAGAGCTTTATCCACAGATCCGCCAGTTTCCGATGAAAAAGTCCGATCAGAAACATTCCGGTCGTTTTTTCCGGTCTTGTCTTTGCCCGGGCCCGCAGAAATGCGGTCATCTGTTCATGCGTAAAATCAGGCATAAAATCAAGAACCGCATATACATCTCTTTTCTCATACAGCAGCCGGGATGCGTAACGGCTTACCTGAAATACCGGAATCCCTGAAATCCCATAATTCGTCAGCTGCAGTTCTCCTGTGTCCCGGGCGATACATCTGTCCTCTGTCCAGATGGACACGCTTCCGTTTGCCCGGACTCCCGCAAGACTTTTAAAGAATTTTTCACTGCATCTGATCTGGACCAGCGCCGGAAGAACCGGCAGTATCCTGTGTCCCAGTTTCCCGGCCAGATCATATCCGGAACCGTC
>DWVA01000039.1 GCA_019120475.1 Candidatus Blautia intestinipullorum
GAGGAAGCGTCGTCAGGCAGCCGAAGCCGTCATAGATCAGACGCACGTCTACCCCGGCGACCGCTTTTCTTTCCAGAATATCAAGAATGGTCCGCCACATTACTCCGTCATTGATGATAAAATACTCAATATAAATATAATGCTCCGCCTGCTCCAGCTCCTTTACCAGCACAGGAAACATATCGTCCCCTACCTGGAAATACTCTGCGGTTGTATTTTCATAGACAGGAAAGCCGGAATACTGATGAATATATTTGGACTGAGCCGCCGCAGAAGGGTCTTTGTCTTCAATCTTATCAAAAACTGCCTTCTCCTGAGTAAGATAGGGAACGCTTTCCTGCTTCACCTGGGCGTACTGTTCCTGAATCTCCTGGGCTACTCTTGATTTTCCGAAAAGAATGTATAAAAGCAGTCCGAAAATCGGCACCGCCATAATGAGCATGGTCCATCCCAGCTTATAAGAAGGATTGATCTTCTTATTGACGATCCATAAAACAGACAGGATACTGACTACCGTGATACCGAAGGAAATATATTTTGAATATGCCGCCAGCTGCCATACAAGGATGAAAAGCCATCCTAACTGCACAAGCAATGCAAGAGCCACATAAAAGATCCGGTTAAACAACAGTTTTGCAATTTTTTTCAGGGGCATAATAATCAGATTCATTTTTTGTCTCCGCTCAGCGCCGGATATCTGCGCTGATTTTTCATTTCGTTTACAAATTGTTCCTATTTTGTTAATAAAGTAACAATGTGGTATTTTAAAAATCCCTGACGGTATTGTCAGGGATTTTTTGTGCACAATTAATTATATTTACGTTTTCTTGCGGCTTCAGATTTTTTCTTACGACGAACGCTTGGTTTCTCGTAATGCTCTCTTTTGCGGATTTCCTGCTGGATACCTGCTTTTGCACAGCTTCTCTTGAATCTGCGAAGAGCGCTATCTAAAGTCTCGTTCTCTTTTACGATAACGTTTGACATAGACTCACACCTAACCTCCCTCCAGTTGTAGATTGTGCTAAAATACAACTGTCTGGGTATTTTTCTTGCACGTGTTATATTATATATCATCGGCTCTGCTTTCGTCAACAGCTTTTGGTTAATTTTGCAAAAACTTTTTCACAGACTCTTCACAGAATCCTTTAGTGAAGCTGTCCCTCCAGAATTTCCGCCGCCGCGTCTACCGCCTCCTGAACTTTTTCAGGATTCTTTCCGCCGGCCTGCGCCATATTCGGACGGCCGCCGCCACCTCCTCCTACGATAGCGGCTACGCCTTTGATGAGATTTCCTGCATGAGCGCCGGCTTTCTGCGCAGCCTCAGTGGCCATTGCCAGAAGATTGACCTTACCGCCGTTGACTGCCGCCAGGACAACGACGCCTTCGCCAAGCTTGTCTTTTAACTGGTCGCCCAGATCACGGAGCGCGCCAGGTTCTACGCCTTCGACCTTTGCCGCCAGAAGCTTGATGCCTTTCACTTCTTTTACCTGATCCATTACATCTCCCAAAGCGCCCTGGGCCAGTTTATTCTTCAGAGAATCGTTTTCGCTCTGAAGGGCCTTTACCTCGGACTGAAGATGGGAAATTTTCTCTGTCAGTTCTGCAGGCTGTGCCTTTAAAGCTTTTGCCGCTTCTTTCAGCAGCTCTTCTTCTTTTTTGTAATACTCCAGGACGGCGTTTCCAGTGAGCGCCTCTATACGGCGTACTCCTGCCGCGATTCCCTGCTCGGAAATGATCTTAAAGAGCATGATGGAACTGGTATTTTTTACATGCGTACCTCCGCAGAGTTCCTTTGAGAAATCTCCCATGGAGACCACGCGTACCTTCTGCTCATACTTTTCGCCGAACAGAGCCATAGCTCCGGATTTTTTCGCGTCCTCGATATCCATGATATCAGTTACTACAGGAAGCGCGGCCTGGATTTCCTGATTTACAAGGGCCTCTGTTTTTTCCAGCTCCTCTTCTGTCATTGCCTGGAAATGGGCAAAGTCAAAGCGCAGTCTGTCCGGAGTCACAAGTGAGCCTTTCTGCTCTACGTGGGAGCCGAGAACAATCTTTAACGCTTTCTGGAGAAGATGAGTGGCGCTGTGGTTTTTCTCTGTGTCACGGCGGTCCTTCTCTGAAACGGTAAGGGTTACTTTATCGCCAACAGAGATCATGCCGGATTCCATATGGCCCACATGTCCGAATTTGCCGCCGCGGAGATTGATCGTATCCTCCACCACAAATTTGCCGTCTGCAGTTTCAATAACGCCGGTATCGCCTTCCTGTCCTCCCATGGTGGCATAGAACGGAGTCGCCTTTACGAAAACAGTACCTTTCTGTCCTTCCATCAGAGAAGAAACAATTTCGTTCTCTGTGGTAAGTACAGTCACCTCGGATTCATCTGCAAGACGGTCATAGCCTGTAAATTCTGTTGTCACAGAGGGATCGATCTGATCGTAGACCGTAGCGTCGGCTCCCATGTAGTTAGTAACCTCCCTTGCTGTACGGGCCTTTACTCTCTGCTCTTCCATAGCCTCGCCGAAGCCTTTTTCATCAACGCCGTATCCTTTTTCCTCCAGGATTTCCTTTGTAAGATCAAGAGGGAATCCGTAAGTATCGTAAAGCTTAAAGGCGTCTGCGCCGGAGAGCTCTGTTTTTCCGGAAGCTTTCATTTCCTCTTCCATATCGGCAAGAATACGGAGACCCTGGTCGATTGTTTTGTTAAACTGATTCTCTTCGTTAGTGAGCACTTTAAAGATAAACTCTTTCTTATCTTCCAGTTCCGGATATCCGTCCTTGGAGCCATTGATCACTTCTTCGCTTAATTTGGCAAGGAAAGTTCCCTGAATGCCAAGAAGACGTCCATGACGGGCTGCGCGGCGGATCAGGCGGCGCAGCACATAGCCTCTGCCTTCATTGGTAGGCATGATGCCGTCAGAGATCATAAAAGTAGCTGAGCGGATATGGTCTGTGATCAGACGGATGGAAACATCATAATCATAAACCTTTCCGTATTCCTTTCCGGAGATTTCGCTTACAAGATTGCGCAGAGAGCAGATCGTATCCACATCAAAGATAGAATCCACGTCCTGAACAACCACAGCAAGACGTTCCAGTCCCATACCGGTGTCAATGTTCTTCTGGGTCAGCTCCGTATAATTTCCGTTTCCGTCATTTTCAAACTGTGTGAATACGTCGTTCCAGACTTCCATGTAGCGGTCGCAGTCGCATCCTACTGTACAGTCCGGTTTTCCGCAGCCGTATTTTTCGCCGCGGTCATAATATATTTCCGAACATGGGCCGCAGGGACCTGCGCCGTGTTCCCAGAAATTATCTTCTTTTCCAAAACGGAAGATCCTCTCTGCCGGAATCCCGATCTCTTTGTTCCAGATATCGAAAGCCTCATCGTCATCCAGATAAACAGAAGGATACAGGCGCTCCGGATCCAGTCCCACTACCTCTGTAAGAAATTCCCAGGACCAGGTAAGCGCTTCTCTCTTAAAATAATCGCCGAAAGAGAAATTTCCCAGCATCTCAAAAAAGGTTCCGTGGCGGGCTGTTTTTCCTACATTCTCAATATCGCCTGTACGGATACACTTCTGGCAGGTAGCCATCCTTTTTCTGGGAGGGATCTCCGCTCCTGTAAAGTATGGTTTCAGAGGAGCCATACCCGCATTGATCAGCAGGAGGCTTTTGTCTCCCTGAGGTACCAGAGAATAGCTTTTGTGAACCAGATGTCCTTTGCTCTCCATGAAATCCAAAAACATCTGGCGAAGCTCATTCACACCATATTTTTTCATTATCTTGTCCTCCATTCTATTTCGTCAGTATCTTATGAAATTTCTTCTTTCCGCGTTTGAGAACAAGCCCGTTTTCCGGAATGCTCTCCTTTGCGACAGTATATTTGATATCTGTGATCTTCTCTCCGTCTACAGATACGCCTCCCTGTTCGATGGCGCGGCGTCCTTCGGAACGGGTAGGAACAAGTCCTGTTTTTACAAGCAGAGTGATCAGGTCAACAGAACCGTCCTGGAAATCCTCGTCTGCAAGCTCGGTAGAAGGCATATTCGCGGTATCGGCTCCGCCTGCAAACAGAGCTCTCGCCCCTTCCTGAGCTTTTTTTGCCTCTTCCTCTCCATGTACAAGACCGGTCAGTTCATATGCCAGGATTTCCTTGGCCTTATTTAACTGACTGCCTTCCCATGAGGCCATTTCCTCGATCTGCTCCAGAGGGAGGAAGGTAAGAAGGCGCATACATTTGATCACATCTGCGTCGTCTACATTTCTCCAGTACTGATAGAAATCAAATGGAGATGTTTTATTAGGATCAAGCCAGACAGCGCCGGACTGAGTTTTTCCCATTTTTTTGCCTTCTGAATTTAAAAGCAGAGTGATGGTCATAGCATAAGCGTCTTTTCCCAGTTTTCTGCGGATCAGTTCCGTACCGCCCAGCATATTGCTCCACTGGTCGTCTCCTCCGAACTGCATATTGCAGCCGTATTTCTGATACAGCATGTAGAAATCATAGCTCTGCATGATCATGTAGTTGAATTCCAGGAAGCTTAATCCTCTTTCCATTCTCTGTTTATAACATTCGGCGGTCAGCATGCGGTTTACGGAAAAGCATGCTCCCACGTCTCTTAAAAGCTCTACATAATTCAGATCCAGAAGCCAGTCCGCATTGTTTACCATCAGAGCCTTTCCATCGGAAAAGTCGATAAATCTTTCCATCTGTTTCTTGAAGCAGTCAATGTTATGCTGAATGGTCTCCTTTGTCATCATCTGGCGCATATCTGTTCTTCCGGACGGATCGCCGATCATGCCTGTTCCGCCTCCCAGAAGAGCGATAGGACGGTTGCCTGCCATCTGAAGACGCTTCATCAGGCAAAGGGCCATAAAGTGTCCTACATGAAGGCTGTCCGCGGTAGGGTCAAAGCCGATATAAAAGGTGGCTTTTCCTTCATTTACCATTTTTTTGATTTCATCTT
>DWVA01000284.1 GCA_019120475.1 Candidatus Blautia intestinipullorum
TAGTGCGACAGCCCCCCTGATTATTCTTCCCATCCTCCGTAAGCCTTAATGGTTTCTTCTATTCTCCGTTTCACTTCTGCAGCTATTTCTGTAGATTTCATATCCTTATACTCCTCATAAGGAATAGGCTCCAGAAAATGCACCTGTACGGTCAGAGGAGCCACAGATCCTGTATCGAAGGATTTGTAGGAATCAATAAGAGCCACCGGAACCACAGGACATTTTGCTTTCATTGCAGCCTTAAAGCTTCCCCCTTTAAATTCCTGGGGATGATTTCCCTTCTTGCTTCTCGTTCCCTCTGCGAAGATCAGATAATTCCGTCCCTTTTTCACTTCTTTTGTTACATTAATGATCACCTGCATAGACTGCTTGATATCTTCCCTGTCAATTACGAACGCCTTCATACAGGCAAAAACCTGTTTTAAAAACGGAATATTTCCTATTTCCTGTTTTGCAACAACTGAAAAAGGTACAGGACATGCCTGTATGATGGCAAGTACATCGTACAGGCCCTGATGATTGGGATAAAAGATAAAACCATTCTGCTGCGGTATATTTTCCGTCCCGTGAGCATCTATTGTAATATTTCCGCCCTTGTTTGCTCTTCCGTCGATCATCTTCAAAAGCGCATACCTTTTTTCTTCTGTATACCGGTCCACATGAGAAGCATACCAGCACAGCTTGCACCAGGCAAACGGTACCAGAGGAAGATTTCTTAATATCATCATGATAATTCTTTTCATTCTTCTGTAGTCACTCCTTCACAGATTTCTCAGCTCAGTTTTGAGGCAATCTTTTCTTCATATCCCGGATTCTTTTTGGTAAATGTTTCATATGCCGTCACATAATCCTTATACGCATCCGTCTTCATAAAATCCGCATACTTTTCGGCCGCCTGCATACTCAGCTCATCCGTAATCTCTGAAGGAGGAAGCACATAATATTTATCGTCTCTCTTCTGAGTCATATAAGTGCTGATGCAGGGATAGGACTGGTCTTTATCCAGAACAAGACTGTACACGATATATACATATGTATAGTTCCCGTCTTCATAAATGATATTACAATCGTCTATTTCCACCTTTTCCGGATTATGCGCCTGGAAATAACTGATTGTCGCTGAAATCTCTTTCTGAAGATTGTCATCTGCCTTTTTCACGCCGTAACAGTTTCTGATTTTTCTCTCGCTGCCTTTCACATAGGACTCTACAAGCGATCTTACCACCTTCTCAGGTGTTTTGTGGCTGACGCCGCATCCTCTGAACGCAAAGATCAAAATAACTGCCAGAGCGATAAGTATGACTGCTCCGGCAATTATCCTGATATCCGGCAGTTTTTTAAGAAAATTCAGGCTGATCCCCGCAGACTTTCGTTTTACTTGTTTCTTTCCTCTGCTTTCGCTGCGTCTGACAGCTTTTTTCTTTTCCATAATTGCCTGTTTACCCCTTTATTCTTCTTCTGGTTTCTTCTCTTCCTCTTTTGTTGTCTCTTTCTCTGCCTGTTCCTGCGTTCCGGCGTCTTCTGCCGGTCTCTCCTCTTCCTTTTCTCTGACCTTTGCAAAGCTTGCGACAGTAACTCCCTCAGGAAGATTGATCAGTTTTACTCCCGAAGTGATTCTTCCAAGAATGGAAATATCAGAACACTGGAGACGGATGATAATGCCTTCTGTATTGATCATCATAATCTCATTTTCTTCATTGACGGCCTTCGCCCCGATTACATTTCCTGTTTTTTCTGTAATCTTATAGCATTTCACACCTTTGCCGCCTCTGTTCTGACATGTAAACTCACTGATGGATGTACGTTTTCCCATACCATGTTCCGATACCACCAGAAGATAATATCCCTGTGAGTTCAGCTGCATAGCCACAACCTCATCTCCGTCCAGAAGATTAATTCCCCTGACTCCCATAGACACTCTTCCGGTACTTCTGACATCTGTTTCTCTGAAACGGATACACTGTCCGTACTTTGTAACAAGAATAATATCTTTTTTATTATTGGTAGCCTTTACTTCGATCAGCTCATCATCGTCTCTGAGAGCAATCGCCGCCAGACCTACTTTCCGCACATTCGCGTATTCCTGAATAGGGGTCTTCTTGACAAGACCGTTTTTCGTGGCCATCATCAGATATTGACCCTCTTCAAATTTATTGATGGGAATTACCGCTGTGATCCGCTCATCCGGCATAAGCTGCAGAAGATTAATGATCGCCGTACCTCTCGCAGTTCTTCCCGCTTCCGGTATCTCGTACGCTTTCAGACGGTAGACTCTTCCTGTGTTCGTGAAGAACATGACATAATGATGGGTAGTCGTCATCATCAGTTCTTCAATATAATCGTCCTCCAGTGTCTGCATACCCTTGATTCCTTTTCCTCCACGGTTCTGGCTGCGGAAATTATCTACTGTCATCCTCTTGATATATCCCAGCTTTGTCATGGTAATAACAGTATTTTCCCTGGGAATCATATCTTCCATAGAGATATCATAAGCGTCAAATCCAATGGCGGTTCTTCTGTCGTCTCCGTATTTATCCGCTATGGCAAGGATTTCTTCCCTGATCACCCGGAGCAGAAGATTTCTGTCCTCAAGTATTGCTTTCAGTTTTCGTATTTTTTCCATCAGCTCCGCATATTCTGCTTCCAGCTTTTCTCTTTCCAAACCGGTCAGTGTACGAAGACGCATATCGACAATCGCCTGAGCCTGAACGTCTGTCAGTTCAAAGCGGTTCATCAATTCCTGTTTGGCGATCTGTACACTTCTTGATCCTCTGATAATATGGATCACTTCGTCAATATTGTCGAGAGCTTTCAGAAGACCTTCCAAAATATGCGCACGTTCCTGCGCCTTGTTCAGATCATATTTTGTTCTTCTGGTAACAACATCCTCCTGATGAGCCAGATAATAATTCAGCATCTCGGAAAGATTCAGTACCTTTGGCTCCAGACTTCCCTTGGTGGAAACAAGGCAGAGCATGATCACACCGAAAGTATCCTGAAGCTGCGTATGCTTATAAAGCTGGTTCAGCACTACATTGGCATTTGCGTCTTTGCGCAGATCGATGCAGATACGCATACCTTCCCTGCTGGAATGATCGTTCAGATCTGTAATGCCGTCGATTTTTTTCTCGCGGACAAGTTCCGCGATCTTTTCAATAAGGCGGGCCTTATTTACAAGATACGGAAGCTCCGTAACGATAATGCGGGATTTTCCATTAGGAAGCGTCTCTATATTCGTCACCGCCCGCACCCTTATCTTTCCTCTTCCGGTACGGTAAGTCTCTTCAATTCCCCTTGTTCCTAAGATTGTAGCTCCTGTGGGGAAATCAGGTCCCTTTACGATTTCCAGAAGCTCTTCGATGGTTGTCTCTCTCTGCTCCTCAATAATATTATCAATGATCTTCACGACTGCCCGGATCACTTCCCTGAGATTATGAGGAGGGATATTGGTAGCCATTCCTACGGCAATACCTGAAGTACCGTTTACTAGCAGATTCGGATAACGGGAAGGAAGCACTACAGGTTCTCTTTCCGTTTCGTCAAAGTTCGGCTGAAAGTCCACTGTGTCTTTGTTGATATCAGCCAGCATTTCCATGGAAATTTTACTTAAGCGGGCCTCTGTGTACCTCATGGCGGCCGCTCCGTCTCCGTCTACAGATCCAAAGTTTCCATGGCCGTCTACCAGAGGATATCTGGTGGACCATTCCTGGGCCATATTTACAAGCGCTCCGTAAATAGAACTGTCTCCGTGGGGATGATATTTACCCATGGTATCTCCAACGATACGGGCGCATTTACGATGAGGCTTATCCGGTCCGTTATTCAGCTCGATCATAGAGTAGAGAACTCTTCGCTGCACAGGCTTCAGACCGTCTCTTACATCCGGAAGAGCCCGGGAAGCAATAACGCTCATGGCGTAATCAATATAAGATTTCTCCATGGTTTTCTGAAGGTCTACCTCATGGACTTTATCAAAAATATTGTCTTCCATTTTTTATTCTCCTAGATATCCAGATTTTCTACAAACCTTGCGTTTTCCTCGATAAATTCTCTTCTCGGCTCCACCTTGTCTCCCATAAGAGTAGTAAAGGTAAGGTCAATTTCCGAGGTTGCAGACTCGTCCATGGTCACTCTCAAAAGAACCCTCTTCTCAGGATCCATAGTCGTTTCCCAAAGCTGGTCGGAATCCATTTCACCCAGTCCTTTGTATCTCTGGATCTTATTGTTATTGTCACGTCCGATTTCTTCCAGAATCCTGTTTAATTCAGCATCATTGTAAGCATACCAGACTTTTTTGTTTTTTTCGATTTTGTAAAGAGGCGGCTGTGCAAGATACACATACCCCTGTTTGATCAGTTCCGGCATAAAGCGGTATAAAAAGGTCAGAAGGAGCGTAGCAATATGAGCTCCGTCCACATCGGCATCCGTCATTATGATGATCTTATGATAACGCAGCTTGCTGATATCAAAATCTTCATGTATTCCTGTGCCGAAGGCCGTGATCATGGCCTTGATTTCTTTATTTCCGTAAATCTTATCAAGACGTGCCTTCTCCACATTGAGAATCTTTCCACGGAGAGGAAGAATTGCCTGGGTCACACGGTTTCTTGCCGTTTTTGCGGAACCTCCCGCGGAATCTCCCTCAACAATGTAAATCTCGCAGTTCTTCGGATCCTTATCTGAACAGTCCGCAAGCTTGCCCGGAAGGGACATTCCATCCAGCGCTGATTTTCTTCTTGTAAGATCTCTTGCCTTGCGCGCCGCCTCTCTTGCCCGCTGCGCAAGAACAGATTTCTCAACTGTAGCTTTGGCTACAGCCGGATTCTGTTCAAGAAAAATTTCAAGCTGTCTGCTGACCACAGAATCCACGGCGCCTCTTGCCTCGCTGTTTCCCAGCTTCTGCTTTGTCTGCCCCTCAAACTGAGGTTCCTCTATTTTAACGCTTATGATAGCAGTCAGTCCTTCGCGGATATCGTCTCCGCTTAAATTCGGCTCGCTGTCTTTCAGAAGCTTATTTTTTCTGGCATAATCGTTAAATGTCTTCGTAAGGGCGTTTCTAAATCCCATAATGTGAGTTCCGCCCTCCGGAGTATTGATGTTATTTACAAAACCATAAGTATTTTCTGTATACGAGTCGTTGTGCTGCATGGCGACTTCCACAAAGACTCCGTCCTTTTCACCCTCACAGTAAATAACATCCGGGTAAAGAGGTTCCTTGCTTTTGTTCAGATAAGTAACAAACTCCCGGATTCCCCCTTCATAGTGAAAGGATTTTTCCTTATGCGGATCTTCTCTGGCGTCTGTCAGTATGATTTTGAGCCCTTTTGTCAGAAACGCCATTTCACGAAGACGCTGCTTCAGGATATCATAATCAAATACCGTTTCTTCAAAAATCTCTTTATCCGGCAGAAAGTCCACCCTTGTTCCCGTCATTTCAGAGGCACAGTCTCCGATGATCTTCAGAGGATACATGGTATGTCCTCTCTCATATCTCTGCTTATACATTTTTCCTTCATGACAGATGGTTACTTCCAGCCATTCGGACAGGGCGTTTACCACTGACGCGCCTACTCCGTGAAGACCTCCGGAAACCTTGTATCCTCCGCCGCCGAATTTTCCTCCCGCGTGGAGAACTGTAAATACAACCTCCACCGCAGGAATTCCTGCTTTATGATTAATTCCCACCGGAATTCCTCGTCCGTTATCTACAACAGTAATGGAATTATCCGGATTGATCGTTACCTGTATTTCCGTACAGAATCCAGCTAATGCTTCGTCCACTGAATTATCTACGATTTCATATACAAGATGATGCAGGCCCCGGCCTGATGTACTTCCGATGTACATACCCGGTCTTTTCCGCACAGCTTCCAGTCCTTCCAGAATCTGAATCTGGTCCGCTCCGTACTCTGTATTCTCTCCGCCCATGTGCTTCCTCCTGTCATTTCAAAATTTCAAATTTTCCGCATCTGCTGCGGCAGTTCGGGGATATCTGTAAAATATCACTATCATAACTATATTGAGACATCAGCATGGTAAAATCTGCTTTTCCCTCTGATGAATAGACACAATAATACTAATTTATTATAACACAAAAACTTTGTTCCCGCCATTAATTTTCAGTGAGTTTGTAAACAAATACAGTCTTTTTCATAAAAGAAAAAACCTCCTGAACTTCGGAAGCCATTCCCAAATTCAGAAGATTTCTCTATTCAACGCCTTCTTTTATTCCAGAAGCATCTGATAAATTTCTCTCTTTGACACGCCCCTGTCTTTCGCCACCTGCTTCATTGCGTCTTTGCGGGACATTCCCTGGTTTTCATATATTTTCATGTGCTCCTCAACAGGAACCGTCTCCCAGGAAGCCGCTTCCGCTTCCTTCAGTTCCTTTCTGCTTTTCCCCTCGATCACAAGCACACATTCTCCCAGAGGCTTCTCATTTTCGTAATAGGAGAGAAGTTCCTCTATCGTTGTACGAAAAGCGGTTTCA
>DWVA01000285.1 GCA_019120475.1 Candidatus Blautia intestinipullorum
TTTAATCCCATGGTTTCATTTCCCATCATCAACATAAGCGGAGAAGTCAGATTTATGGAGTAAACAGGATCTTCATTATGAGCCGTAGTTCCTATTGTAGTAAAATCAGTATATCTTTTTTTCAATTTATCAATATATTCAAATAATGCCTTGTTATCGGAAATTCTGATAACAGGCAGTTTAAAAAACGACCCCATGGCCGAGACCACCACGTCCGTATCATATAAATCTACCGCATGACCCGTGATGATGAGCATGTCCACCCCAAGCGCATCACAAGATCGTATCATAGTGCCAAGATTTCCCCTGTTTGAAGGGCGGTCAAATAAGACAATAAAAGGCTTCTCGGAAAGCGTGACCTGCTCAAGTTCATCCTCCCGCATTTCGATTACCGCCATCAACTCTGAAGTGTCCTCTTTTCCACTCAATTCTTTCATAAGCTCCGGCGTCAGACAATAATTCATGTCTGTATTTACCTTATTTATCATATCCTTCGCCCAATCGGAAAGATTGTTTTTATCATAAACAAATGATTTGATTTTCCAGTTATTCCTCACTGCCTCGTTAAGGCTGCGGACACCTTCAACAAAAAATTCATGGTATCTGTAACGTTTATTTCGATTTGTTTTCAGCACCTCGAATTTTTGAAATATGTTGTTTTTAGTGAATACTTTTGCTTCCTGCATTTTTCTTTCCCCCATTCTCCATAAATCAATCATAGGATTTTTTCCATAACCCAATTATTAACCCTTAAGGCTGCCTGTATAGGCGAAATGTCAGAAGTATCCAGTAATGTTATAGGATATGGAGCATTTTCGCTTGCCTGTTGCTTCAGCCATTTATTAAAATCCATAGAGTTTCTAATCCACTCATCATCACTTACCCCGCGTCCTTTACGCATTCTTTCAACCAAAACAACATCATCACAGACAACGGCAAGATAATAAGTATGGGTAAACAATTCTCTTTCCGGTAAATTTTCAAGTTGTTTGGGCACTCTGCAGCCACATAGCACAACAGGTTTTCCAGCTTGTGCGATATTGCCGCATACCCTTAACCATAAACGATTATACTCGAAATAATCATCCTCTGGTGTATTGTAGATGTCATTCCACAATAAGTCACTTTCCATTACAATATACTCTTTTTCGTTAATCAACATTTCATTACAAAGCGTTGATTTTCCAACACAGGAAGCCCCGGTGACAATGAATAATGGTTGTTTGTTAGTAAGTTTCATAATAGCCTCCAACAATTCCGGTCTAACATTCTTTTAATTCTCCCTTTCTGCAATTTATCATTTAACATTTTGATTATATCACCTGTTTCTTTTATTTTCCACAAAAATATAGGGCATAGCAACCGCCACGCCCCACATTTCTTATCGTTCCAAGGATTTCTCAATCTTCCACTTCTGCCCTTTCAAGTCATTCTGCTTCTCATACAGATTATTGCGCTCTTTGCACAGTTCTTTCATGCGTTCCAACTGCGCCCGCACTCCCTCCCGACAATCCGGCTCTATCTTTTTATATTCCCCGGTCAGATTACGGATTGTATTATTGTTTTCCTTTATCTGCTCCGACAAACATACCCAGTCTATCAGATTTTGCACCTCCTTGTCCGTTTCGTAAAGGTCTGTATCTGCTACGATTTTAGCACACAGCCGTATCATAACTTTCTTTTCCATATCGGTCATATCCTATCAATCCTCACTTTCCTATCGGCTCATTTCAAAGGCATGTTTCGGGCGTTTCTTTGCCATTTCTGCCTGTTCTAATGCCTTTGCCCGCTCTACTATCAACTGCACCTGTTCCCTGCCGAAATGACGCTCCAAACGCCCAAAATCAACCGCTTTTTCCTGCAATCGGTCTATGGTGTCGCTCTGCTCCATGACCTTATTCGTCAAGCGACTAATCTGCTTTTGTTGCCCGTCCACTTTGGCGGTCAACTTCCTGCCCTGCTCCGTAAGCTGTACGCACTTGATAGTCAGATTTTTTACCACTTCTTTCAATTTCTCCACAAGCGGTAAAGCCTTTTTATCCCTGTATGCTTTTGCGCTCATAAATGCCCCCGGCTCTGCCAACTGCCATTTCACATCTTCGTCATAGGCGTGTATATTTCTCTCCATGACTTCTTTTGACTGTACCATTTTGTTAAGTTCCTGCTGTAACTTTTTCTGCTGTTTCTCCAATTTTTCATTTTCGGATAACAGCTTTTCTTTATCCTCAGTCAGCGTTTCCGTCTGCTCTTTCAACAGATGATTTGTTGCGGTAAGTTCAGATACTTCCTGTCGGATTGCTTCACCCTCTTTCCGTATCTGCTCCGTTTCCTGTCCTGCCGCTATCTGCTGATGAAGAATATTAGATAATTCCTCTTTACTGCCGGAAATCGTCTGTTCCAGTTCCGCAACTTCTTTCTGCCGTTCCTGCTTCTCAAAGTCGAGTACAGACAAATGCTTGTTATGTGTGCCTAACTGCTTCCATTGTACGCCATAATGTCCCATGACTTTTGAAAGTTCCTGCTTCTCCGCTTCAATCCATTCATTCCATTCCGTCATTCCCCTTGTGCCGCCTTTAAAGCCCTGCTCTGACAGTGCGCCTTTGAGGGAAACTCTCGTATCAAGTCCACGCTTACTGTTACGGATAAAAGGAACAAAATCAATGTGAATATGCGGTGTCTGTTCGTCCATATGCAAGTGACTTGAAAAAACATATAAGTTCGGATTTCTTTTCTGAAACTGCTCCATAAACTCACATAAAATTTCTTTCGCCAACTGTCCCTCATTGCTCTGTACGTTCATATCGTCCTTGTTGCCGATTTGGAAGATTACCTCATAAAATAATTTCTCCTGCTTTCCCCGGCGTATCTTCTCATAGTAATCGTCAATCTTTCGGTCACTCCGTTTCTGCTTTGCGTTGTAGCGTTCCAGTGCATCATCAAAAAGATTGTGGTAAACTTCTTTTATATCCGAGTGGCAAAATTCCACGTTATCCCGACTACGTTCCTTATCTACATTTTTAGCTGTAAAGGCTCTTGTATTGTGATTGACTGAACCTTTCCCCATCATACCGCTAATCGTTCTTTCCAATAGGCATATCCTCCACATTCTATATACTGATTTTACTGCGCCGACTAAGGCGCAAAGCGAAGTTTCTTCGCTTCGGCTTTGTTACTTTCCCGAAAGTAACGCAAAAGCACTTTCGACAGGCTACGCTCTATCAAAAGTGCCTTTGCGCCCTGCCGGG
>DWVA01000286.1 GCA_019120475.1 Candidatus Blautia intestinipullorum
GGGTTCGAACCCTGGACACCCTGATTAAGAGTCAGGTGCTCTGCCAGCTGAGCTAAAGACGCAAATCTTTTGAAGCTTTTCTGTAAGCTTTATTTCTCAACGCAAGAGTCATTATACGAGACCATTCATCAAAAGTCAAGAAAAATTTTATATTTTTTTCAATTTTTTTATTTTTCTTTTTTTACATCCTTCTTCATGGACATAGAATCCAGCATTTTCGCCAGTTCATCCGCGTTTTTCCGGATTTTTGTCAGACGAGCGTCCAGCTTGCGGTGATCGTAGCTGAACTGAGTCATCAGGCTTCGTATCCTGCTGCCTTTTCTTGCCGCCATACAAACGCCTCCAGATCCTTCCGGCCGGTCTTATGCTCCGTTTCATGCCGAAACGCCGCTTATTTCACCATCTTTGCCGTTTTTCTATACTATATTATATGAGGCCGCCGCAGGAATGACTGCTCCTTTTTCATCCGTTTTCGTCGACTTATCTTCCAGCCTACAATTCTCATGCGTCACAAAGCAACACACAAGAATCCGATAAACAGGCGTTTATAAAAATCCTCTGTTTTTTGCCTCTTCAATTAGTCTTGGTTGAATCAATGGATATGTCCAATTTTCTACTAAATCATCTGTAATCAAAATTTTCTTTATCTCACTATGTATTTCTTTAAAAGAAAATACTTTTGCAAAGAAAAGAATTCCAAACGTTTCATCATTAGTACTTTCGCTTACACTTCTATCATCTATAAAGCGCTCCTCCTTGTCAGTTCAATAGATAGGAAGTGAATTTCCTCTATATGCATAATGAAAAATAACTTCTTTCCCTTTACTTTTTGCAAACTCAATTTCTCTAGAAAATTGGTTTCCAATGTATCCTTGAATATCTACAACGTATATTGCATCGGAGAGTTCGATCTTTCTATAATGCGCATTTTCAAGAGCAGCATGTTCCATTGGTGTAACATCCCGGTTATCTACATTATACACACATTGCAAAACATTCATATTATGCTTTGTTTCTAACAGAAATACTATTCTTTGCATTTCTGTTTCAAATTTCATGCTTCCACATGTTGTAACTGTCTTCATCCTTCTCCTCGCTCAATTTCGATTTGATACTTTATCATTTCCGTCCTATCATAATTCCAAAATCATGGAAACGGCGAATTTTACTATTGATGACAAATCGATCGCTACACGGTTAAAAAAACCGGGGACAAAGTCCCCGGAGCGTCAGCCTTTCTCTTTATTTTTAGATTTGTTTCTGCCGGCATATCAGCTTACAGATAGGATTTCCCATGGATGAAAACTTTTCTTCGTATTCTGTCATAACATTTCCCTCCATCATCTCCGGCTGGTTATGGAGATCAAAAGTGCTTTCCAGAAGTTCCCAGCCCTGTTCTTTTACTTCTTCCAGAGAAAATTCAAACAATTCTCTGTTGTCTGTTTTAAATTCTACTTTCCCGTTCCGGACAAGTATCTTCTCATAACGCGAAAGGAACTGCCTGGAAGTAAGGCGGCGTTTTGCATGACGGGCTTTTGGCCAGGGATCGGAAAAGTTGAGATAAATCTTCTCCACTTCTCCTTTTTCAAACACCTGCGGAAGTTCTCTGGCGTCCATTCTCATAAACAGCAGGTTCCTCAGCTCTTCTCCTTTTTCCTCCAGTTCTTCACGTTTCTGCAGAGCCCGCAGCAGGACGCTGTCATACATCTCGATCCCCACATAGTTTATTTCCGGATGCAGCCTCGCCATATCCATAAGGAAACGGCCTTTTCCCATTCCAACCTCAATATGGACAGGCTGTTTCCGCGGGAAACACTCCGCCCATTTCCCTTTTTGATTTTCCGGCTGCTGTACCACATAAGGGCTTTCCAGTATCGCGTCTTTCGCTCCCGGTATATTTCTTAATCTCATATATTCCTCCTGATTTCCGTTTGATCATTAATTTTCTTTTCTGTTTTCTCCCGCCGGATTTCTGCAAACGGCATTATCGTACAGCATGAACAAAATCCCTATCCCGAAACCGGCTCTCCCCCTTATATCTTCATGGATGAAAACATTTTTTATTATCCCCTAATACACCAACGCTATCATACCTCTTTTCTCATTGTCAGGCAAGCAAAACCCGGGAGTCCCCTCTGTTTCATCTGTTGTCCGTCTCTCTTTCCTTCTTTTCGGCCGCTTTTTCAAATATATATACAATTAAAACAATTTAACTGTAAAACATTCCCCAAAAATTGTATCTTTTTAAGTGGTAATTTTTTAACAAAAGGTGTATCATATGATAAAGTTCCTAAAATACCAGTTAAAAGGAGTGTGAATATGGAACAAATACTCAATAAATTGTCCGAAATAGAAATTACTGCCCGACGTATTATGGATGATGCCGACAGGACAAAGGCCGCGCTTTCCGCCGAGGCGGAACAGCAGTGCAAGGCCTTTGACGCAGAGCTGGAGCAGGATACCAATAAAAAGATAGAAGAACTGCGCAGCAGTCTGGAGGAAAAGAAAAACACTGAATTGGAATCCCTCAGGCAGAGCATGGAAACCGCGCTCAGAGAACTGGACGTCTATTACAGCCAAAATCAGGAAAAACTGTCGGAAGAACTGTTTCACAAACTTCTGGAAGGCTGAAGGAGGTGTAGCAAGAAATGGGGACTCTCCTTTCTTACAGCGGAATCTCCGCAAAGATCCGCGCCATGCAGAGTAAGCTGATCACAGATGAACAGTTCCAGGAAATCGTGCAGCTTCCCAGCGTTCCCCAGGTAGCCGCTTACCTGAAACGGACTCAGGAATACGGAAAAGCCTGGGCTTCTCTGGACGAGAACACCCTTCACCGGGGACAGATCGAAAAATTGCTGAAAACTTCTATTTTCTCCAATTTTTCCAGGATCTATCAGTTCGCCAACGCTGGACAGAGAAAATTTCTGGAGCTGTATTCCAAACGGTACGAGATTCGTGTCCTAAAGGAAGTCATGACAAATCTTTTTGATCACCGGAATACGGATCCTGTGGATATCTCCCCTTACCGCGAATTTTTCCGGAAACATTCCAAACTGGATGTAGACCGGCTCGCCGCCTGTACCACAATGGAAGAATTCATCAGCGCGCTGAAGGGAAATGAATTTTATCAGCCTCTGTCCAAAATCCAGAATCACGAAAGCGCCCTGCTTTTTGACTATGGTATGGCCTTGGATCTTTACTATTTTTCACAGATCTGGAATGTGCGCAAAAAACTTTTTTCCGGAAATGACCTGAAAGAGATCACCAAAGCATACGGGGAAAAATTCGATATGCTGAATCTTCAGTTTATATTCCGGTCCAAGCGTTTTTTCCGCATGGCCCCGGCAGACATCTACGCTCTGCTGATTCCTATGACATATAAGCTCAAAAAAGAGGAAATCCATGATCTGGTAGAATCCTCCTCTTATGAGGATGCAAGAAAAATGTTCCGGAGAACCTATTACGGTAAGAAATATGATTATCTGTCCGCTCACAACCTGGAGGAATTTTACAATCATATGCTTAGAACGACCCTGGAAAAAGAGGCCCGGAAGGATCCCTATTCTGTAGCGGTCCTCTATTCTTACCTGTATCACAAGGAACATGAAGTCAACCGTCTGACCATCGCCATTGAGTGCGTACGGTACGGCGTGGCTGCAGATGAAGCGCTGCAGTATATTCGCAGCAATTAACAACCCGGAGGTAACATCGTGATTGAGAAAATGAAATTTTTAAGCATCACCGGGCCAAAGGCGGATATTGACAGAATGACGGAGCAATATCTTTCCAAATATGAAATTCACCTGGAAAACGCCCTGTCAGAACTTACGGAAGTGGCTAATCTGTCACCGTTTTTGGAAATCAACCCCTACAAGGAAGCGCTGAATACCATCAACAGCTTCTATGAACAACTGGAAGAACCGGAGAAAACACCGCCCCGGCCTATGGATACCGAGGAGGCTGTCACCGCTATCCGCCGGATCCAGAAGGAATCCGCCGAACTGGCCGCCGAACATGACAGGCTGGCCGCCGAACACGCGGAAATGGTAGATTCCCTGAAGATCATCCGCCCCTTCCGGAATCTGGATTATGACGTATCCGAAATTCTGAGTTTCCGTTATATTCATTACCGTTTCGGACGGATTGAAAAACAGTATCTTCAGAAATTCGAAAAATACATCTACGAAAATCTGGACACTATTTTCATCAAATGCGGCGAGGACGAGCAATATGTATACGGGGTTTATTTCGTCCCCAGGCATCTTGCCCACAAAGTGCATGCAGTTTACTCCTCCATGCACTTTGAACAGATCTTCGTTCCGGACAGCTATACCGGAACCGCCAAGGAGGCTTTCGCCCAGCTTGACAGAAGGCACCAGGAAATCCACGCGGGACTGAACGCCAACAAGGAGGCGGCGTACAGGTTTCTGGAAAAAAACAAGGAGGATATCATCTCCGCCAAAGCGGCTCTTGACGCCTGCTCTTCCAGTTTTGATATCCGCAGGCTGGCGGCCTGCACTCCCGGAGATAATAATACATTTTACATTTTGTGCGGATGGATGACGGAAAAGGACGCTCTGGCATTCCAGAACGATATCAAAAATGACGAAAAGATCTTCTGTCTCATTGATGACCAGCAGCTTCCCGCCCGGCAGAAAGCTCCCACGAAACTGAAAAACCCCAAGCTTTTCAAGCCTTTTGAGATGTATGTAAAAATGTACGGTCTTCCCGCCTACAATGAGATGGATCCCACCTGGTTCGTGGCGATCACTTATTCTCTCATTTTCGGCGCCATGTTCGGAGACGTGGGACAGGGACTTCTTCTCTTTCTCGGAGGACTGTTCCTGTATAAGAAAAAGAAACTTGATCTGGCAGGCATCATAAGCTGCGCTGGAATTTTTTCCATCTTCTTCGGATTTATGTACGGCAGCTTTTTCGGGTTTGAAGATATTCTTCCCGCCATATGGCTGAAGCCCATGACCGCTATGATGGACGTTCCTCTGGTGGGCCGCCTCAACGCTGTCTTCGTGATCGCCATTGGATTCGGAATGTTTATCATACTGACTTGTATGGTATTTAACATCATCAATTCCATCCGGAACCACGATCCGGAAAAGACCTGGTTCGACAGCAACGCCGTAGCCGGCCTTGTATTTTACGGTTCCATTGTCCTCACGGCCGGCCTGTTCGTCTCCGGAAAGAAACTTCCCGCAGCGGCTGTGCTGGCGGTAATGTTTCTCGTACCGCTTATTTTAATGTTTCTGAAGGAGCCTCTTACCAATATGGTGGAGAAGAAGGCAAAAATTTTTCCGGAACAAAAGGGCATGTTTTTTGTTCAGAGCTTTTTTGAACTTTTTGAAGTGCTGCTCAGCTATCTTTCCAACACGCTTTCCTTCCTGCGTATCGGCGCTTTTGCTGTCAGCCACGCGGCCATGATGGAGGTAGTCCTGATGCTGGCGGGAGCCGCGGAAGGAGGAAGCCCGAACTGGATCGTGATCGTTTTCGGAAACCTGTTTGTCTGCGCTATGGAAGGTCTGATCGTAGGCATTCAGGTACTGCGTTTGGAATATTACGAAATTTTCAGCCGTTTTTATTCCGGCAGCGGACGGGAATTTCATCCGTTTATGAAATATCGTCCCCAGAGCCGCCAGAACCGCTCTTAGGCTGTTCCTACAGTGGCCTGCTCCGATACGGCGGGCCTCAAGATATAATTTTCATATAATTTCAGGAGGATATCACCATGAACATGATTATTCAAATTGTAACCGCAATCGCACTGATCGTAAGCATTATCGTACCTTTCGGCTGCTTTTTCCTGGGAGAAAAAAACAGGAAGCGCTATAAAAGGACTCTGGCCGCCAACTGTTTTATGTTTTTCGGCGTGATCCTTGTGGCTTCCGTTGTAATGTTCGCCGGAACTGCCGGCGTACAGGCTGCTGAAACCTCAGCCGACGGTCTGGCAACAGGCCTTGGATACCTTGGCGCAGCTCTTGTAACAGGAATTTCCGGTCTGGGCTCCGGCATCGCCGTTGCAAGTTCCGCAAGCGCGGCTCTCGGCGCTCTCAGCGAGGACGGTTCTCTTTTCGGTAAATCTATCATTTTCGTTGCCATGGCAGAAGGTATTGCCCTTTACGGCCTTATCATCTCCTTCATGATCCTTGGTAAACTTTAAGAGGCTGATATTTATGAAAATGTATTTGATCAGCGACAATATCGACACCTATACCGGAATGCGTCTGGCTGGCGTGGAAGGTACTGTCGTCCATGAACGCGCCGAGCTGAAAGAAGCTCTGGAACGCACCATCGCCAACAAGGAGATCGGGATTATTCTCCTGACGGAGAAATTCGGCAGAGAATTCCCGGAAATCATAGATGAAGTCCGGCTTCACCATAAAACGCCTCTGATCATCGAGATTCCCGACAGGCATGGAACAGGGCGGAAACCGGATTTTATCACGTCCTATGTAAATGAAGCCATTGGGCTGAAATTGTAGGCGGGCGTAAGTTGGGACGCCCGCTTCCAAATCTACCAGAACAGCGCATCTAGTGCGTTTGGAGGAGGAAAATATGACAATAGACGAAAAGCTCCAGCATTTTTACGAGATTTCTGTGGAAGAAGCCAAAGAAGACGCCGCCAAAGCGATTCAGGAACATAAAGAACATCTCGCCCAAATGCTGGAAGAGCATAAATCATCCCGTATCCAGAGCGCGGAGGCAGAGGTCAAAGCTGAAGCCGGCCATGTGCGCCGCGAAGTAAATAAGGCTCTTTCTGCGGAGCAGCTCACTCTTAAACGCGACTGGTCCCAAAAGCAGGAGGAACTGAAGACAGATCTCTTTGCAAAAGTCAGAAAAAAACTGGAACTTTTTATGTCAACGCCTGAATACACAGAATATCTCTGCCGTCAGGTCAGAAAGGTAAAAGAGTTTGCCGGCGAAGACCAGGTGGAGATCTCCCTTTCTCCGGAGGATAAGGACCTTGCCGGAAAGGTGTCCGGCGAGACAGGCGTACCCCTTACCGTTTCTGAGGAATCCTTTCTTGGCGGTATCCGGGCTGCCATCCCGCATAAGAATATCCTGATCGACAATTCCTTCCAGGAGGGACTGAATACTCTCCGCAGAGAATTTAAGTTTGAGGGAGGTCTGAAGCATGAATAGAACAGGTATTATTTACGGGATCAACGGCCCTGTCATTTATCTGAAGGGCGATCCGGGATTTAAGATCTCCGAAATGGTTTATGTAGGTAAGGACCGTCTGGTAGGAGAGGTTATCGGTCTGAAAAAAGGCATGACCATTGTCCAGGTATTTGAGGAGACCACCGGCCTTCGTCCCGGAGAGACTGTTACGGGAACGGGGGACGCCATTTCCGTTCTTCTTGGTCCCGGCATCATCCATAATATTTTCGACGGTATCCAGCGTCCGCTGGAAGAGATCGCCAAAGCCTCCGGAAAATATATTTCCCGGGGCGTAAGCGTAGATTCTCTTGACACGGAAAAGAAATGGAAGGTGCATCTCACCGTAAAAGAGGGAGATCTGATCGGTCCCGGAACCATTATCGCGGAAACCCGGGAGACGGCTTCCATTCTTCATAAATCCATGGTTCCTCCCAATATCGGCGAGGGAACCGTCGTTCATGCCGCTCCGGACGGAGACTACACGATCCTGGAACCTATTGTAACGATAAGACTGGCTGACGGTACGGAAAAAGATCTGGCTCTGGCCCAGAAGTGGCCTATCCGTATCCCCC
>DWVA01000287.1 GCA_019120475.1 Candidatus Blautia intestinipullorum
AAAACGAGGGGGAAAATAACCTTCACAGCGGCCCGGAAGGGTTTGAGAAAAAGATGTGGAAGGCGGAGAAGATTTCCCAGGAAAAAAACAGCGTTACTTTTTCCAGGATCAGTCCTGACGGGGAAAACGGATTTCCGGGAGAGTTTCACGTTTCCGTTACATACGAGTTTACAGAGGACAACGCTCTCAGGATCGTCTATGAGGGAACCAGCGACAAGACCACAGTTGCCAATATGACGAATCATTCCTACTTTAATCTTAACGGAGAGGGCAGCGGCAAAGTTCTTGACCAGTATCTTACTATCTATGCTCAGTCCTACACTCCGGTAAGGGAGGATTCGATCCCTCTTGGAGAAAATGCGCCGGTGGAGGGAACTCCTATGGATTTCCGCAAAGAAAAGACGATCGGTCAGGATATCGAGGCGGATTTCCAGCAGTTGAAATATACAGGCGGCTTTGACCATAACTATGTGACGGAGGGCTATAAGCCGGGAGAGATCCGGAAGATTGCCTGCGCCAGATCAGAAAAAACAGGAATCGTGATGGAGGTTCTCACTGACTGTCCCTGCGTACAGTTTTACGCCGGAAATTTTGTAGAGAACGAAAAAGGAAAGAACGGCCATGTTTACGGCAAAAGGGACGGCTTCTGCCTGGAAACACAGGTGGAGCCCAACGCGGTGAACGTTCCCGCCTTTCATTCCCCTGTTCTGGAGAAAGGCGGCCGTTATCATTCAGAGACCGTCTACAAGTTTAGCGTGAAAAAATAAGCAGATGCCATTGGCAAGTCTGGCGTGAAAAAGAAACAGATGCCATTTTTTCTGGTTTTCTTCATATACTCTTTATATGAGGAAAACCAGATTTTTTTATGCACATCATTTTTTACTGGCAGTTCTTTTGGGAAGTATGGTCCTGATCAATTCCGCAATGGAAACCCGAAGGGCGCAGAAAGAAGAATACCTGAAGCTAGCGGAGCGGGAAGCGGAGGAGACCGGGATACAGGAAGCGAAGAAGAGGGAGATACAGGAAGCAGATGCGGAAAAAACAGCAGGGCAGGAAGAAGGAGAACCGGCAGATTCCGGTAAGGAGGAAGAGGGAGCCGCGGGAAAGGAAGCAGATGGGGAAAAGAAGGAGGAGCCCATGATCCGGGTGCTTCTGATGGATACCGGCTATACGTCCTGCTTTCATCCTTTTGTTTCCCTGGTCTTTGACGGACAGGAAAGGTCATACAGCCCTGACAGCATGGAAACAGGGGAGGATCTGAAGATCACTCCCAGGGAGGGCGGCGTACAGATCACTTCCATACAGCGGCAGAGCGGAAGTCCGGTATATGAAGGAAGTATTGAGATCAGCAGACGGGAAGAGGGGTTTCTTCTGGTCAATGAGCTTCCTCTGGAAACTTATCTGGAAGCGGTGGTGCCCAGTGAGATGCCTTCCGGATATGAGATGGAGGCGCTGAAGGCCCAGGCAGTCTGCGCCAGGACCTATGCCTGGAAACAGATGCAGGAGAGAAAGCTGGAGGAGTACGGGGCGGATGTGGACGACAGTGTGAATTATCAGGTATATCAGAATATCAGCCCCCAGGAAACGACTACCCAGGCGGTAGAGGAGACAAGGGGGAAAATCCTCTGTCAGAACGGGGAGCCGGTGGAGGCCTATTATTTTTCTACTTCCGCAGGAGTCACAAGTACAAATGTGATCTGGGGAGCAGACGAGCCGGCGTCCTATCTGAAAAGCGTGCCCTGTTCCTTTGACGCCCAGGAGCCATGGAGCTGGTGGCAGGTGGAGATTCCCTGGGAGAATCTGGAAAAGAGAGCCGCGGACCGTCTGGGAAAGGAGGGAAGGCTTCTTGGCGTAGCCGTAACAAGGAAAGAGGAAAGCGGCGCGGTGACAGGACTGGAGGTGGTTTCGGAGGCTGGTTCTTTCCTTCTGGAAGAGGAATATGCCATCCGGGAATTTTTGTCGCCTCAGGGATGTGTGATCACTGAGAAAGACGGAACTTCCGCAGAGGGAGGAACTCTGCTTCCAAGCTCTTATTTTGAGATCGAGGCTGCGCCGGGAACCTCGGTTGTTCTTACCGGAGGCGGGTATGGACATGGAGTGGGGATGAGCCAGAACGGAGCCAACCAGATGGCGGCCCGGGGATATACCTGTGAAGAGATCCTGGATTATTTTTTTAAGGATGTAGAGATCCGGACGCTTCCTCTGACAGGATAAGGCACGCCGGAGGCGGGAAGTCTTGTCACAGCAGCGGATTCATGGTATGATGATTAAGCAGTAAATATATTTGCCGGAGAAGAGATATGGAAAAGATAAAAGAAAAAAGTTCTCTTCATTTAATCCTGGGATTCGCGGAAAGGATCAGGGTGGACCATGTAGGCGCCTACGCTGCGCAGACGGCCTATTTCCTGATGATGTCCTTCATTCCCTTTATATTGTTTCTGACAGCCATTGTGCAGTATACGCCTCTGACCTACCGGGTGGTGCGCCAGGTGATCATCGGGATCGTTCCGGAAAATCTCCAGGGATTTGTCCTCAGCATTGTGGCCGAAGTGTTTTCCAAAAGCATCGCTGTGCTGCCTGTATCCGCCGTTATGGCGCTGTGGTCATCCGGAAAAGGAATGCAGGCGCTGATCAACGGGCTGAATACGATCTACCATGTGCGGGAAACACGTAACTGGCTTGTCAACAGGATCTATTCCATGTTTTATATGTTCCTTTTTGTGATCGCCCTGATCGTCAGCCTTCTGCTTCTTGTTATGGGAAACAGGATCCATGAGGCGGCAATGGAATATGTTCCTTTCCTCGGGAGAGTGATCGGCAGGATACTGGGCGCAAAAACGTTTCTTGTTTTTGTGATGCTGTTTCTTGTCTTTCTGGTGCTGTACCGGTATCTCCCCAACAGAAAGGCAACCCTGAAAAGCCAGGTGCCGGGAGCTTTTCTCACGGCGGTGGCCTGGTCGCTGTTTTCTTATTTCTTTTCCCTGTATTTCGAGTTCTTTCCGAATGTCAGCAGTATGTACGGAAGTCTCTCCACTTTGATCATGGTGATGCTTTGGCTTTACTGCTGTATGAATCTTCTGCTTTACGGAGCGGAGATCAACGCATATTTTGAAAATCAGTTCCGGCAGGCCCAGATCAGCTTCTGGAAGCTGATCGCGAGAAAGAGAAAGCAGTTCCTGGCGGAGCGGAAGGAAGCCAGACAGGAAAAGAAGGGCCGCGGAGAAGAAAAAGAAGAGGAGAAAAAATCTTGACAGATTTTTCTTCCTGTGGCATAGTAGTATAAGATGAAAAGCTGTGAAGGCGTATCAGGGAGTTGTTTCCTTGCAGAGAGAAGAAGTCACCGGCTGTAAGCTTCTTTAAGTTCAGACAATTCCTCAATTTCCCGCCGGAGCCGCATTTCTGAACAGATCCGGATCTGCTTTTGGGTTTCAGTAGGAAATGACGTCGCTGCGCGTTAAGCAGACACTGAGAGCTTGTATTTTTTATACAGGAAACAGGGTGGTACCGCGGATATTCCGTCCCTCATCAGAGGGGCGGTTTTTTTGTGAAATTGCGGGAGCGCGAAGAGCGGGGAGAACCGCATGGCATCAAAGTGGATGCAGCCAGATGCATATGGTGTTTTGGCTGCCTGCGGCTGCATCCGGTGCACAAAAAGCAAAAACTGATTAAAATTTTAAACGCATATCAAAAGGAGACATGAACCATGAATATGAAGGAAAAGCTTCAGGAACTGGCGGAGACGGCCAGAAAACGGATTCAGGAAGCAGACGCTCCGGATAAGCTGAACGAAGTCAAAGTGGCTTATCTTGGAAAAAAAGGCGAGCTCACCGCCATTCTGAAGGGAATGAAGGATGTAGCTCCGGAAGAGCGCCCGAAGGTGGGACAGCTTGTCAATGAGACAAGGGCAAAGATCGAGGAGCTTCTTGAGGAGACGAAGAAGAACCTGGAGGAAGCTGTCCGGGAGGAAAAAATGAAGGCGGAAGTGATCGACGTAACCCTTCCTGCGAAGAAGGCCAGAATCGGACACCGCCATCCAAACACCATCGCTCTGGAAGAAGTGGAACGTATTTTTATCGGCATGGGCTATGAAGTTGTAGAAGGACCGGAGGTAGAATATGCGGACTATAACTTTACCAAGCTGAACATTCCGGAGGACCATCCGGCAAGAGACGAACAGGATACTTTTTTCATCAATAATTCCATCCTGCTTCGTTCCCAGACCTCCCCGGTACAGGCCCGTGTTATGGAAAAAGGAAAGCTGCCTATCCGTATGATCGCACCGGGAAGAGTATTCCGCTCCGACGAAGTGGACGCAACCCACTCTCCTTCTTTCCACCAGATCGAGGGAATGGTCATTGACAAACATATTACCTTCGCGGATCTGAAGGGAACCCTGGAGGAATTCGCGAAAGAGCTTTTCGGACCGGAGACGAAGACGAAATTCCGTCCCCATCACTTCCCGTTTACAGAGCCCAGCGCGGAGGTGGACGTATCCTGCTTCAAATGCGGCGGAAAGGGCTGCCGTTTCTGTAAGGGTTCCGGATGGATCGAAATTCTGGGCTGCGGTTCCATTCATCCCAATGTGCTGAAAATGTGCGGGATCGATCCTGACGAATACACAGGCTTCGCTTTCGGCGTAGGTCTGGAGAGAATCGCTCTTCTGAAATATGAAATCGACGATATGAGACTTTTATATGAAAACGACATCCGTTTCCTGAAGCAGTTCTGAAAACTGTTTCTCTGTTTTACAGGAAATACTAATGCGTGCAAAAGCACCGGATTTCCTGTGGGAACAAAAATACTCCGCTAGGATGCGGCCAGATGCAGATAGAGATAGAAAGGTGGATAAAACATGAATACATCAATGTCCTGGATAAAAATGTATGTACCGGATCTGGATGTGACAGCGCAGGAATATACGGACGCTATGACGCTTTCCGGAACAAAGGTGGAAGGCTATGAGGAGCTGGACGCGGATCTGGACAAAATTGTCATCGGACAGATTAAAAAGATTGAAAAACATCCTGACGCAGATAAGCTGATCGTCTGCCAGGTGGATATTGGAACAGAAACAGTACAGATCGTAACCGGGGCGCCAAATGTAAAAGAAGGCGACAAGATTCCGGTTGTTCTGGACGGCGGCCGGGTTGCCGGAGGCCATGACGGAAAGAAAACTCCCGGCGGGATCCAGATCAAAAAGGGAAAACTCCGCGGCGTGGAATCCTGCGGTATGATGTGCTCTATTGAGGAGCTTGGAAGCACCAGAGAAATGTATCCGGAAGCTCCGGAATACGGCATTTATATTTTCCCGGAAGACGCGGAAGTAGGCGCAAGCGCCGTGAAAGCACTGGGACTGGACGACGCAGTATTTGAATATGAGATCACGTCCAACCGTGTGGACTGCTACAGCGTTATCGGTATCGCCAGAGAGGCTGCCGCTACCTTCGGAAAAAAATTCTGCCCTCCTGTTGTGACGAAAACAGGAAACGATGAGGATGCTTCCGACTATATTAAAGTAACGGTGCAGGATCCGGATCTTTGCCCCCGCTATACAGCGAGAGTGGTAAAGAATGTAAAGATAGGCCCTTCTCCAAAATGGATGCAGAGATGTCTTGCCTCCAATGGCATCCGTCCGATCAATAACCTGGTAGATATCACCAACTATGTGATGGAAGAATACGGACAGCCCATGCACGCTTATGATCTGGACACCATTGAAGGACGGGAGATCATTGTGCGCCGCGCTCAGGCAGGAGAAAAGTTTGTGACCCTGGACGGACAGGAAAGGATCATGGACGAAAACGTTCTGATGATCTGCGACGGAAAGAAGCCGGTAGGCATCGGCGGAATCATGGGCGGAGAGAACTCCATGATCACAGATCATGTGCATACGGTGCTGTTTGAGGCAGCCTGCTTCAACGGTCCGAATATCCGTCTGTCCTCCAAGAGGATCGGTCTTCGTACAGACGCTTCCGGAAAATTTGAAAAAGGTCTGGATCCCAATAATGCAGAGGCGGCTATCGACCGCGCCTGCCAGTTAATGGAGGAACTGGGTGCAGGGGAGGTTGTCGGCGGCATGGTAGATGTGTGCTGCGAGACAAGAGAGCCTTCCAGAGTTCCTTTTGAGCCGGAAAGGATCAATCATATCCTGGGAACAGATCTTACAAAAGAAGAAATGCTCTCCTATCTTGCGAGAGTGGAGCTTGCCTATGACGAAAAGACAAATGAGATCGTAGCGCCTACCTTCCGTCAGGATATCCACTGTACCGCGGATGTGGCTGAAGAAGTGGCAAGATTTTACGGATACGACAAGATCCCCACTACTCTTCCAAAGGGCGAGTCTACAACAGGAAAGCTTCCCTTTAAGCTGAGGATCGAGCAGGTGGCAAGAGACATTGCGGAATACTGCGGCTTCTCCGAAGGAATGACGTATTCCTTTGAAAGCCCGAAGGTATTTGACAAACTGAGAATCCTTGAAGACAGCGATCTGAGAAAGGTGATCACTATCAGCAATCCGCTGGGCGAGGACTACAGCATCATGCGTACCACTACACTGAACGGAATGCTCAGCTCACTGGCCACCAACTACAACAGAAGAAATAAAAACGTCCGTCTCTATGAGATCGGAAAGGTTTATCTTCCGAAATCGCTTCCCCTTACCGAGCTTCCGGATGAGAGAGTGCACTTCACTCTTGGAATGTACGGAGACGGAGATTTCTTTGATATGAAAGGCGTCTGCGAAGAATTCTTTGAAAAAGCGGGAATGAAAAAGAAGGTTCACTATACTCCGGACAGCGGCAAGCCTTACCTGCATCCGGGAAGACAGGCAAGGATCCTGTATGAAGGCAAAGCGGTAGGTTATCTGGGAGAGGTGCATCCTGTTGTTGCCGACGCCTATGGAATCGGTGAAAAAGCATATATCGCCGTGATCGATATTCTTGATATTCTGGAATTTGCAGGCTTTGACCACAAATATACAGGAATCGCGAAATATCCGGCGGTGACAAGGGACCTGAGTATGGTGGTTCCGAAAAATGTTCTTGCAGGCGATATTGAGAATATGCTGGAACAGAGAGGCGGAAAGATCCTGGAATCCTATCAGCTCTTTGACGTATACGAGGGAGCGCAGATCAAAGCGGGATATAAATCCATGGCGTACTCTATTGTATTCCGCGACCATGACAGAACATTGGAGGAAGCGGATATTACCGCGGTAATGAAGAAGATCCTGAACGGTCTTACTTCTCTTGGAATCGAGCTGAGAAGCTGATGAGACTTTATATTATCAGACATGGGGTGACAGAGTGGAACGCTCTGAAAAAGGTTCAGGGGGCGGCGGATATTCCTCTTGCCCCTGAAGGGATCCGCCTTGCGAAGATCACGGGGGAAGCCTTAAAGGATGTGCCTTTTGACATCTGTTTTACCAGCCCCCTTAAAAGAGCGGAGGAAACTGCCCGGCTTGTGCTTGGAGACAGAGCCTCCAGGATTCCGGTGATCCCTGACAAAAGAATCCAGGAAATTGATTTTGGAGTCCTGGAAGGTACAAGGTTTAAGGATGAAAACGGGAAGATCCTCAGCGAGGAAATGGAAATTTTCTTTTCGGAGCCGCAAAAGTTCAAGCGCCCGGAAAACGGAGAGAATATCCCGGATATCCTGGCCAGAACGAGAGATTTCTGGGAGGAAAAAATCCACGATCCTTCCCTGGAAGATAAGACTGTCCTTATCGCTTCCCACGGCTGCGCAGTCCGGGCGCTGCTTCAGAACGTATACCATGATCCGGAGAATTTCTGGCATGGAAGCGTTCCCCCGAACTGCGGCGTGAATATTGTGGATGTCCAGAATGGAGAAGCAGTACTCCTGGAAGAAGATAAAGTATACTATTAAGAAGAAATTTAAATAAGTATTCTAAATAAGCTCGCCTGTTGGCGGGCTTGTTTTTTTCTCGGATGTAAACAAACCTTCTAAAGAGTTTATCTAATGGCGGGTTTGTTTTTTCTGTGGATGTAAACAAACTTTCTAAAGAGTTTATCTAATGATGAGCTTGTTTTTTCTAAGATGCACAGTTAAGGATGATCAATTCAGTTGGACAATTACATTTCCCCCTGACATTTCTGATAGACGGATATTTCTGTTGTGCCAGACAGGATCTTACGGTTAAAAACAACAAATCGAGGGAAGTAACCGTAACCCCGGACGGAATCCTATGGACGAAAATACGGAATCGAGGAAAGTAACTGTAACTCCGGACGGAATCCTACGGACAAAAATACGGAATCCAGGAAAATAACCGTAACCTCAGGTGCCAGTTTACGGTTGAAAACATCGAATCGAGGAAAGTAACCGTAACCTCAGGTGCCAGTTTACGGTTGAAAACAACAAATC
>DWVA01000288.1 GCA_019120475.1 Candidatus Blautia intestinipullorum
CAGAAACGGCGGCCGCCGGGGAAAATACAGCCGCTGCAGCAGCAGAACCCCAGACCGGAGAGGCCGTTCAGACCAGCGGGGAAGCGGAAAACAGCCAGGAGGCTCAGGACGCTTCCTACCAGGAAACAGAGAAAACAGCCCAGACAGACAAGGAAGAGGAATCGGAGGGACTTTCTGATACTGCAAAACATCTGCTGATCGCAGGAGGATGTATGGGAGTGCTTCTGATCGCTCTCCTGATCGCGCTGTATATTAAAAATGATTATTAAAAACACGATAATTAAGGAGGAAACACCCAATGAAGGGAATTATTCTGGCGGGAGGTTCAGGAACCCGTCTTTATCCGCTGACAAAAGCGATTTCCAAACAGATCATGCCGGTTTACGACAAGCCTATGATCTATTATCCATTATCGACTCTGATGCTTTCAGGAATCCGCGAGATCCTGATCATCTCCACACCGAGGGATCTTCCGGTATTCCGCGAGCTTCTGGGAGACGGAAGCCAGCTTGGAATGAAATTTGAGTATGCGGTGCAGGAACAGCCAAGAGGGTTGGCGGATGCGTTTATCATCGGAGCTGATTTTATCGGTTCCGATGCCGTGGCTCTGGTTCTGGGAGATAATATTTTCTATGGACAAAGTTTTACAAAAGTGCTGCGCAGCGTCTATGAGCGCACAGAAAAAGAAAAAGGCGCCACCATTTTCGGCTACTATGTAAGGGATCCGAGAGAATACGGCGTGGTAGAGTTCGACGAGACAGGCAAGGCTCTTTCCATTGAGGAAAAGCCGGAATATCCTAAGTCCAACTACGCGGTGCCGGGACTCTATTTCTATGACAATGATGTGGTGGAGATCGCCAAAAACGTGAAGCCGTCGGCCAGAGGAGAAATTGAGATCACCAGCATCAATAACGAGTATCTGAGAAGAGGCACTCTGAAAGTAGAGACTCTTGGACGCGGTTTTGCTTGGCTGGATACAGGAAACCATGATTCCCTTCTGGACGCGGCGGATTTTGTGGCGGCGTTCCAGAAACGTCAGGGATTATACATTTCCTGTATTGAAGAGATTGCCTATAAGCGGGGATTTATCACAAAAGAACAGTTGGTAGAGCTGGCCCAGCCGCTCCTGAAAACTGCCTACGGAAAATATCTGATCGAAATTGCGGAGGGATTATAAAATGGGAAAGATTACAGTGGAAACCTGTCATATTGAAGGACTGAAGGTGATCACGCCCACAGTATTCGGAGACCAGCGCGGATACTTTATGGAGACTTACAATTATAACGATTATAAAGCAGCCGGTATTGATATGGAGTTTGTGCAGGATAATCAGTCCAGCTCTAAAAAAGGCGTTCTGAGAGGTCTCCATTTTCAGATCAACTATCCTCAGGATAAACTCGTCCGCGTGGTGAGCGGAGAAGTTTTCGATGTTGCCGTAGACCTGAGAGAAGGTTCTCCTACCTACGGACAGTGGTACGGAGTAATACTTTCCGCAGAAAATAAAAAACAGTTTTTTATTCCCAAGAATTTTGCTCACGGTTTTCTGGTGCTTTCCGATTCTGCGGAATTCGCCTACAAATGCACAGATTTTTATCATCCCAACGATGAAGGCGGCCTTGCCTACAACGACCCGGATATCGGGGTGGAATGGCCGGTTCCGGAAGGAATGTCTCTGATTCTGTCCGAAAAGGATCAGAAGTGGGGAAGCTTTCAGGAATACTGCAAAAACAGGAGTAAGAAGGATTGAAAAAGGATGCGTCTCTGCCAGCAGAGCTGTACCGGAACCGCCGGCTTGTGTTTTCTCTGGCAAAAAACGATTTTAAAACAAAATATGCAGGCTCCTATTTTGGAACAGTCTGGGCCTTTGTTCAGCCGGTGGTGACGATCTGCGTCTACTGGTTTGTGTTCGGACTGGCGTTAAGAAACGGAGCGGACAGAGGAGTTCCTTTTGTCCTGTGGCTGGTTGCGGGGCTTGTACCCTGGTTCTTTATCCAGGAAGGACTGACAGGAGGGACCAGCGCGCTTCTGGAATATAATTATCTGGTAAAAAAGGTAGTGTTTAATATCCGCATCCTTCCGGTAGTGAAGGTGCTTTCAGCAGTATTTGTACACTGCTTTTTCGTGGTGATCATTCTGGTGATCTATACCTTTATGGGATATCCGCCGGACTGGTACGCCCTGCAGCTTATTTATTACAGCTTTTGTACTTTTATGCTGATCCTGGGGCTGACCTATCTTACGAGTTCTGTGGCAGTGTTTTTCCGGGATCTGATGCAGATGATCAATATTGCTCTTCAGGTAGGCGTATGGGCGACTCCTATTATGTGGAGTTTCAGCGATCTGGGACTTACAGGAATAGTGACTGCTATACTGAAACTGAACCCCGTGTTTTATATCGTCCAGGGATACCGCGATTCTCTTATTGACAAAGTGGGATTCTGGGAACATCCGGCTCTGACCTTATATTTCTGGGTGTTTACGATTGTTGTATTTTTCCTTGGAACAAAGCTGTTTAAGAAACTGCAGGTACATTTTGCGGATGTACTGTAAATGGAGAGTAAAATGAGTGATCTTGCAATTCAGGTAAAGCATCTGGACAAGATGTATAAATTATATAACAAACCTTCTGACAGGCTCAGAGAGACTCTGGGCCTTAAAGTGCCGGTAAAAGAGCATTATGCCCTCCGGGATGTAAGTTTTGATGTAAAGAGAGGAGAAACGGTAGGTATCATCGGCACCAATGGTTCCGGAAAGTCTACGATCCTGAAGATCATAACAGGGGTACTGAACCCCACTGCCGGAGAGGTGACGGTGGACGGAAGGATCTCCGCTCTTCTTGAGCTGGGTGCAGGATTCAATCCGGAGTATTCCGGCGTGGAAAACGTATATCTGAACGGAACGATGATGGGATTTACCAAGGAAGAGATCGACGGAAGGCTTCAGGATATCCTGGATTTTGCGGATATCGGAGATTTTGTGTACCAGCCGGTGAAATCCTATTCCAGCGGTATGTTTGTCCGCCTTGCCTTTGCGGTTGCGATCAATATTGATCCGGAAATCCTTATTGTAGATGAAGCGCTGTCTGTGGGGGATGTGTTTTTTCAGGCAAAATGCTACCGGAAATTTGAGGACTTTAAGGCTATGGGGAAAACGATCCTCTTTGTCAGTCATGATCTCAGCAGCATTGCCCGCTACTGCGACAGGGTGATTCTTTTAAATAAAGGCGTGAAGCTGAACGAGGGAACGCCCAAGAAGATGGTGGACATGTACAAGCAGCTTCTTGTAGGACAGGATCCCGAAAAGGCGGAAAAAGAGAAGAAAAAGCAGAAGGAATCCTGGAGCAGACAGTTCCAGGTAAATCCCAATATGCTGGAATATGGAAGCAAACTGGCGGAAATTGTGGATTTCGCGGTGCTTGACCAGAAGG
>DWVA01000289.1 GCA_019120475.1 Candidatus Blautia intestinipullorum
TGGAAAAATTCACGGAGAAAAACAGGAATCTCCAGAAGGCAGGCCAGAGTGCCCAGGGGTATGCCGCCACTATGATCCCTGCAGTTGTAAGCATTTCCTACATTAATTATGCTGTGATCGCTGTTGCAGGCGGCATCATGGTGATTCTAGGCCTGTCGGACATTGGAGGTCTGGCAAGTTACCTTGTCTTTGCCCGCCAGTCCGCTCTGCCGATCAATCAGTTTACACAGCAGGGAAATTTCCTTCTGGCGGCTCTGGCCGGCGCGGAACGTGTTTTCCGTACCATGGAGATCCCGCCGGAAACCGACAAGGGAACCATCGAGCTTATAAATGTCCGCAAAGACAGTCAGGGCATTCTGATTCCCTGTAAGGAGCGTTCTAATCTCTGGGCATGGAGGGACAGCGCACATCCGGAGCGTCCTCTCGTTCCGTTAAAAGGAGACGTCCGTTTCCATCACGTCACCTTCGGCTACCGGCCAGGCCAGGAAATTCTGAAGGATATCTCTCTTTATGCCAAACCAGGGCAGAAGATCGCTTTTGTTGGCTCCACCGGAGCAGGCAAAACAACGATCACCAACCTGATCAACCGTTTCTATGATGTGACAGGAGGAGAGATCACCTATGACGGCATCAATGTACAGGATATCCGCAAGAACGATCTGAGAAGAAGTCTTGGCATTGTTCTTCAGGACACCCACCTGTTTACCGGAACGATCGCAGACAATATCCGCTTCGGAAAACTGGACGCCACACAGGAAGAGATTGAAAACGCGGCGAAGATCGCCAATGCGGACTCATTTATACGCCGTCTTCCTCAAGGGTATGACACTATGGTCACCAGCGACGGAGCAAATCTTTCCCAGGGGCAGCGTCAGCTTCTTGCCATCGCCCGGGCGGCAGTGGCCGATCCTCCGGTGCTGATCCTCGATGAGGCCACTTCCTCCATAGACACCCGTACCGAAGCCCTTATTGAAAAGGGAATGGACCGCCTGATGGAAGGAAGGACAGTTTTCGTTATCGCCCATCGTCTCTCTACAGTGCGGAATGCCAACGCCATTATTGTTCTGGAACACGGACAAATCATGGAACGGGGCAACCACGACGAGCTTCTAGCCCAGAAAGGGGAATATTATCAGCTTTATAACGGAATGTTCGAGTTGTCCTGAGTACATTTTTCCTGGAAGATAATTTTGTACTGGAGGTAAAAAGAGTTTTCTTCTAATGGTCAATTCTCAGCTTAGCAGCCTTACTCCAAAATTTTCAGCGGATTCTTTACGGTTACTTTTCTTAAATTTGGGCTTTCAGCCGTAGAATGAGGTAACCTTTTACGGCTATTTTTCCAGTTTTGATGGTTTCATCCGTAAAAAGTCGCCCGGTTCTACGGCTACTTTTTTGGATTTGATGATTTCAGCCGTAAACTGCTGCTCCGTCCTACGGTTCTTTTTCCAGTTTTAATGATTTCATCCGTAAACCAGTTCCTGATTCTACGGCTATTTTTCTAGTTTTGATGATTTCATCCGTAAACTGCTTTTTCTTATTTTCCTGCTTCATCTGCAGAAATCATAATAAAATCCAGCTTACTTAATATTCTGATATCTAATTTTTTTGACTTTGGACACATTTTATTATTTTTTAGTTCTGACTTTTGACACTATCGTTCTGACTGTACCTTATTCATACTTCGTTTCCTCTATTGCCTTTTATAAATCATGCTTCTCTATAAAGCGAAAAGAGAGCGGAACATCCTCTGTCCACTCCCTTTAAAATATTCGGCATGCTCTATTAACCTGCCCTATATCACCCTCAAATGCAAAAACGCCCTCATTTGTGGTACGGCTCGTGATTCAAGATCCGGTAGCTCCGGTAAATCTGCTCCAGGAGGATCATCTGCATCATCTGGTGGGGGAAAGTCATCTTGGAAAAGCTGAGATGATAGTCCGCTCTTTTTAAGACCTCCTCACTCAGCCCCAGAGAGCCGCCGATCACAAAAGCGACGGAGCTTTTCCCTTCCACGCCCAGCCTCTCCAGTTTGTTGGAAAGTTCCACGGAATCCAGCATCTTTCCGTCGATTGCCAGCGCGATCACATAGTCCCGGTCCCGGATATACTTCATAAGCCTTTGCCCTTCTGTAGCCTTGATCTGCTCATTAACAGCGTCAGAAGCTCCGTCGGGAGTCTTTTCATCGGCTGCCTGGCAGAACGTAAGCTTACAGTACCTGCTGAGACGTTTGGCATATTCCGCAATACCCTCATTCAGATATTTTTCTTTTATTTTTCCTACAGAAATAATACGGATTTCCATTACTCTTCATAATCCAGACAAATACGATTGCAGGTGACAGACTTGATAAATCCGGCGGCTTTTACATGCTCCGGATGTACCTGGTATCCACTCAGCGCTTCTTCTGATTCCAGTTCGCAGAACAGCCCGATATCGTGGGAACTGGATGGAAGAACCTCCGTTACCACTTTAAGGGAAATAAGCCCCGGAACAATCCCCACAAGCTGGGCCAGATCCTTTTTGATTTTTGCGATAGCTTCCTTTTTTGCGCCCTCGCTTAATTCTTTCTGAAAAGACCACATTACAATATGTTTTACCATTTTTTCTCTCCCTGATTTTCTTGATTTTAAGATCCTGACAGGAGCCGCGTCTCAGTCCTGCCCGGATTCCATATTTTCTGAAATTTCCTACAGCGACTCTTCAATATAATTCTGGAATTCCTCCATTGTCATCAGTACCTTTCTCGGCTTCGTTCCCTCCTCCGGGCCTACCACTCCGGCGTCGCAGAGCTGATCCATAATACGGGCGGCTCTGTTGAACCCGATTTTAAACATCCTCTGCAGCATTCCGATGGAAGCTTTGTCCTTGTCGATAATGAATTTTCCAGCATCTTCAAAATAAACGTCTCTCTCCTCTTTTCCGGAACCTCCTCCAAGAGAAACCGCGGTATTCACCTGCTGCTCGATCTGGGCGCTGTACTGTACGCCCGGATTTTTGTCGGAAAGGAAACTTACAATACTGCTGACTTCTTCGTCAGATACAAAGGCTCCCTGCACCCTGGCCGGTTTCTGATATCCCTGAGGATAAAACAGCATATCTCCTTTTCCAAGGAGTTTTTCCGCTCCGTTCATATCCAGAATCGTTCTGGAATCTACGCCGGAGGACACGGAAAAGGCCACTCTGGACGGCATGTTCGCCTTGATAAGACCGGTGATAACATTTACCGAAGGTCTCTGAGTCGCAATGATCAGATGGATACCTGCTGCTCTGGCAAGCTGCGCCAGACGGCAGATCGCATCCTCCACTTCTCCAGGAGCCACCATCATAAGATCCGCCAGCTCGTCTACGATGATTACGATCTGAGGAATATGCGCCGGAGGAGTCTCTCCCTCCGGGATCTTCATTCCCTCTACCTTGTGATTGTATTCTTCAAGATTCCGCACATGAAACTCCGCAAAGGTGTTGTAGCGGCTCATCATCTCTGAAACCGCCCAGTTCAGTGCGCCTGCTGCTTTCTTCGGATCCGTTACCACAGGAATAAACAGATGGGGGATACCGTTGTAAACGCTTAATTCCACCACCTTTGGGTCGATCATGATCAGCTTAACATCCTCCGGAGACGCCTTATACAGGATGCTTATGATCAGTGTATTGATACACACAGATTTACCTGATCCTGTAGCTCCCGCGATCAAAAGGTGAGGCATTTTGGCAATATCCGCCACTACCGGTTTTCCGGCGATATCCTTTCCTACTGCAAAAGAAAGCTTTGATTTTGCGCTCTGAAACTCCTGTGACTGGATCAGATCACGCAGCATTACCGGACGGTTTTCCTTATTGGGAACCTCGATTCCCACGGCGGCTTTTCCGGGGATCGGAGCTTCGATCCGGATATCCGGCGTTGCCAGATTCAATTTAATATCGTCTGCCAGACCCACTATACGGCTGACCTTGACTCCCATCTCCGGCTGGAGTTCATAACGTGTCACAGTGGGACCGCAGCTTACATTTGTTACCGTAACATTTACGCCAAAATTATGGAGGGTTTCCTGGAGTTTCTGAGCCGTTTTTCTCAGATGAGCGTCAGAATCCCCTCTGGATGGGCCGCTTCCCTTTTTCAAAAGTCTGAGCGGTGGAAAATGATACTGCTTCTGCTGTTTTTCCTCCTGCTGTCCGATTTCCTTTTGGATATTCTGAATCCCGCTTTCGATTTCTCCTTTTGAAGAACGTGGATTCTTTTTATGGTTTTCGGAAGTTTTTTTGTCTGCACTTTCCTCCGGCAGCGGCTCAGCAGTTTTTTCTTCCGGCGCGTACATCTGGGATATGATCCTTTCCTCCAGATCATCCGCCGGGAGATTTTCCACGCCGGAAGAAAACGGCTCCTCATCCTCAGCAAACAGATCCTCTGAAATATCAGGCATTTCTTCTTTTTCTTCAGGAACATCCGATCTGTGGATCTTGAACTCAAACTGCCCCTGCATATTCTCGCTTGTCTCTACAGGAGATTTGGCAGTATCCTGTACAGCCGTTTCTGTTCCATTTTTTTCCTCTTTCGGTCGGGTAAGCTTCGTCCCTTCCAGAAATCCCCGCTTCGGAGTCTTCTCCTTTCCCGGAGAATCCTGGCTGTCCTCTTTTTCCTCCTCCGCAAGAGCCGCTTCCAGTTCCTGGATGCGCTGAGCCTGGCGGGCTTCTCTTTTCCTGCGTTTCTCTTTCTGGCGCAGTTCTTTTTTCAGATCGCGCTCCGGCTGTCCTTCCATATAGCGTTCATGTCCGTTTCGCGCGGCTCCCGCAATACTGTCCCATATCTTAAATATAAATCCAAAGAAAGATCTCTGCGTGATCAGGATCAAAGTGATCAGCAGGACCAAAATGATGATGATATACCCTCCGGCCACACCGAAAGCTGATGTAGATGAAATGCAGACAGCTCCGCCTATCACACCGCCTCCTGTCCGGTAATCAGAACAAAGGGTATAATAATCCGCCAGCGTAGTGCTTTTCATATAGCCCTCGGTCAAAAGCTGCACCAGGCCGCATAAGAATACAAAAAACACAGCGCCTGCCAGAAGCTTTTTATATGCCAGCGGATTTTTTCTATTGGATACCAAAAATACTGCTCCCAGAAACAGAAGCACCGGAA
>DWVA01000290.1 GCA_019120475.1 Candidatus Blautia intestinipullorum
TTTTCACGCTTTTCAAGGTGGAAATAAACTTTTCACTTCAGCACTTTGTTCTTTCCTGTTATTATAGTAGACACATGATATTCGAGTGCATCATCTCGTTCTGTTTTGCAGGGCAATTAACTGAATAAAGACTCATTTTTCAAGGAGGAAATGCAATGTTTCGTGAAATGCGCAGAAAAAAACAACTGCTTTCGCAAAAGGAATGTGAAACCATATTAACAGAGGAAACTTCCGGAGTCCTTGCTCTGGCCGGAGACGATGACTATCCCTACGCGGTTCCCATCAGCTATGTATATGACGGAGGAAAAATATTTTTTCACAGCGCAAAGTCAGGGCACAAACTGGACGCCATCCGCAGAAATCCCAAAGCTTCTTTCTGTGTCATCAGCCAGGATCTTATCGTTCCGGAAGAATATACCACTTACTTCCGAAGCGTAATTGCTTTCGGCAGAATACGTGTCCTGGAAGAAGACAGTGAAAAAAGGGACGCTATTGAAAAACTGGCCGCAAAATACTCTCCCGGTGAAACTGCTGAAGATCGCACACAGGCCATTGAACGGGAATGGAAGCCGCTGTGTATGCTGGAAATGACAATCGATCATCTCACCGGAAAAGAAGCTATTGAACTGGTCCGGAAAAAGAAGCAGGATTCCCTGTAAAAGCAGGAATTTCTTCCGCCGGACTTTTGTACAGCAAAGCTGCCGCCTCGCCCGGAAATATCCGGACAGGCGGCAGTTTCTTGTTATTTATAAAATGATGATCTCATTTCAGGCAGTCCCTGTTTTTATACTTGATCAGTCCATAAATTCCCGTATGATCTCCCGCATGATCTCTTCTTCCTCTGGACTGAGCATCTTGCTGAAATGGCTTCCCGTGGCCGCAGTCTGCCGGATGCTGGCCGTGATATGCTCCACCATTTCCTCCCGTAGCGCCGGATCTGTTTTCCGTGACGAAGCCGCCGGAGTAAACTTACGCGCCGCAGGGGGATCCTCATTCCTGGTCTTCGCCTGCTGGATATAATCCGCCAGAGAATTCATCACCAGTTCTTCCCTGTAAGTAAAATCAAGGGCCTGCCTCAAAAGAAGCAGGACAATGGGAACAGCCGTCCCCACATAGAGATACTGCAGAGGAAGCCCTGCGCTCTGCTCTGTCCTGGAGTTAAAGAACAAAGCCAGTCCCAGGCAGCCTACCGCCAGAAGAGAAGGAAGCCACACCAGCAGATTCATCCTGCCCAGAAGCCTGTCTCTTGTTCTCCAGAGATTCAGCCATTTCTCCTTAAGATTTACCGCCGCTTTTGTTTTTCTCATAGCTCTTCTGTAGGCAAGATGTTCCGCAAGCATCCCTACTGCTCCCGCTGTTCCCAGAACAGCCATCAGATAGAGCAGTATGTGCAGCTCCATAACTTTTTCCAGCATGATCCCCTCCTTGATTCCGTTGCTGACTTATCAGTTGAAAATGAATGCTCCCTCCGGTCGCGCTCATTTTCCTGCTGATACCCCATGCTTCGCATGGCATGATGTGGAATCCAGGCGCTTCGCGTCTGACGCACTTCGTGCTTGCTGATTCCACATCTGACTTATCAGTTGAAAATGAATGCTCCCTCCGGTCGCGCTCATTTTCCTGCTGATAAGTCAGATTATACGCTATAGAGAGGGCTGGGAAAAGAAAAATCGTTCGTCAAATTCATACATATTTCGCCTCGCCGTCAAATGAAAGGCCGTTGTCTTTTGCCTTCAGAATGTATATCCTGGATTCAAAATCCGTACAGAGGGCGCTTCCTGCCGGAAGCTCTCCCGCGCTGCCGTCCGTAGTGATCAGGCCGTAATTCATCAGCTCGTCGCCATAATTTTCCGTCCCGTTATAAATGTTTTCATAAAGAAGATCAGGATTTAATCCCTGAAGACGCACGCGGCTGTAAGGCTGATTTGAACCGTTCAGCACACGATAATAACCTACCAGGGCTGTTTTCTGGTCCTCGCTGACCGTCATCCACACTGTCTCGTTTCCTTCAAAGGGACTTTTTATTCTGTAGAAGGTTCCAAACTGCAGCAGCTCTCTGTATTCCTTCATAAAAACGATCTGCTTTTTCACCTCTTCCAGTTCTTCCTCCGGCAGACGGTTCAGATCCAGCTCGTACCCAAAGGTTCCGAAACAGGCCACATTCGCCCTGGTATGAAGAGGCGTGGTGCGGAATACCTGATGATTCGGCACTACAGACACATGGCTTCCGATGCTGCTTACAGGATAGCACATGGAAGTTCCATACTGGATCTTCAGCCGCTCTACGGCGTCGGAATCGTCGCTGGCCCACCCCTGGGGCGCATAATAAAGCAGACCCGGATCAAACCGTCCCCCTCCGCTTGCGCAGGATTCAAAGAGAACCTGTGGAAATTTCTTTGTCAGACGGTCGTAAAGATCGTACACCCCAAGGATATAACGGTGGAATACCTCTCCCTGTCTGTCCGGCGGAAGCGCGGCGCTGTAACATTCTGTAATGCTGCGGTTCATATCCCATTTGATATACGAGATCCTGGATCCGGAAAGAATTTTTTCCATCATTGCGTAAATACAGTCCACGACTTCTTTTCTTGAAAAATCAAGGACGTACTGATACCTTCCGTGAGATGTGTTTCTTCCCGGCGTCTGCAGGATCCAGTCCGGATGCTCCCGGTACAGATCGGAATCCTTGTTTACCATCTCCGGCTCAAACCAGAGGCCGAATTTCATTCCAAGAGCTTCTATCTTTTCAGAGAGCCCCCGGATCCCTTCCGGCAGACGCTCCCGATTTGCGTACCAGTCCCCCAGTCCTGCATGCTCACCGTTTCTTTTCCCGAACCATCCGTCGTCCAGCACAAAAAGCTCCACGCCGCACTCCCGGGCTTTTTCCGCAATCTTCAAGAGCTTTTCTTCCGTAAAGTTGAAGTAAGTAGCTTCCCAGTTATTAATAAGGATCGGTCTGGGACGGTCTCTCCAGAAGCCCCTTGCCAGTCTCCTTCCATAGAGATGGTGAAAGGTCTGGCTCATGCCGTTCAGCCCTTTGTCAGAATATACTGCAACTGCCTCGGGAGTCTGAAACTCTTCTCCCGGCTCCAGCTTCCAGTCAAATCCATCCGGATGGATTCCTGCGGTCACACGGGTAACGTCATGGGTGTCCACTTCCGCCTGTATCCGGAAATTCCCGCTGTAGATCAGGCTGATGCCGATCACCTCTCCGGCTCCCTCTGTGGCATTTGAACGTTTCAGCGCTACAAAAGGATTCTGTTCATGGGAGGAGTTTCCCCGCCTGCTGTCCACAGCGGTGGTCCCCTGCTCCAGGATCCGTTTTTTTACATAGCGCTCCCTGGCCCACGCGCCGGAAAGCTGCATCCATATGTAATCCTTATCGGGAAGATCAAGATTCAGGCTCATGGCAGTAAGCAGATGGAGATTCTCCGATCCTTCGTTGCGCAGACAGGCGCTTCTGGCAACCGCCGCCTCACTGGCAAAAATAGTGTACAGAAGTTCCAGGCGGCAGCCTGTAAGCCCGTCACGCAAAAAGATTTTCAGAGTTTTGGCTTCTTTTCCTGATTCCGTATATGTGGCCGGAAGTCCCTTAAGCTCCGGCTTCCCTTCTGTGATCTCGTATCCTTCATACCGGAAATCCGTGATACGGCTTCCGTTTTCCTGCAGGATCTCTACTGCGGGATGGCGGTAATCAGTGCTTCCATACACCGGATATTCCTGGCGGATATGCTCCAGAGAAAAAGTCCGGTCGTTTTCAAACACATAAGAAGTCATCGGACGCCCATACTTTTCCACAAGATAAGAAAAATCCGCTTTGTCATGGATCTTCTTTCCAAAGTAAAGCTGCCCCATATGTCCGTTTTCCAAAACGCACATCAGATAACTGATCTTGTCATTGTACAAATGAAAAGTTTTTGTCTCTTCATGGAAAATGATCTCTGTCATATGTGTCTCTCCTTTTCAAAGAAATTTTTACAATAAAGTATTCTTCCTCTTTCTCCGCCGATATTCTTCTTTCCTGTATTCTCAAGTCCTGTCAGTTTCAAAAGATCACCGGAACACCTGATATTTTTCCGATCACCTGTTCTCCCGAAAGCCCCGGCAGCATCAGATCCAGAAGGACAAGATCCGGTTTCTGCCGTTCAAACAGCAACAGGGCCTCTGTGCCCGAATAGGCACGGAGAACCCTGTATCCCTCCTGCGACAAAGCTTTTTCCAGCATATCTCCAATATAAAGGTCATCATCTACCACTGCAACCGTATACATAGCTGTACTCCTTTATCAGCCGTATTGTCCTCTTATACGTTAACACTGCATTTCTTCCAGCGCTTTTACTACCTCCTCGAACTTCATAAAGTGGGAGGCTTTTACCAGGACAGTATCTCCCTTTTGAACATAACGGCTCAGATTTTTCAGAAGACTCTCCCTGGTTTCCTCATAAAACACAGGGAATTCCGGGTTTTTCTCACGGGCTGCCTCCGCTATATGGCGGGCGAGGCTGCCGGCGCACACACAGGCGTCGATGCCGCAGGACGCGGCGTGAGCACCCACTTCTCTGTGAAGAGCCGCCTCATTTTCGCCCAGCTCTCCCATATCTCCCAGAATCGCTACCCGCCGTCCCGCTCCGTCATGAAGTACGTCAAGGGACGCCTTCATAGACATGGGATTGGCGTTGTAGCAGTCGTCCACAATCAGAAGGCTGTCTGTCTCTATCATATGGAACCGGCCGCTGATAGACTCCAGGCTCTCGATCCCCTTTTTGATCTCATCCAGGGTCAAGCCGTAAATCCTTCCTACCGCCGCTGCCGCCAGAGCGTTGTAGATCATATGGATTCCGGGCATGGGAACAAGTACGGAAAAATCTTCCTCACCCAGATGGATCCTGCAGGAGACGCCCTTCAGTCCCCGGCTGACGATCTGATCTGCATAAACGTCACGGTTTTTGTCCAGTCCGAAAAATACCGGGCGGATTCCTTTATATTCCTCAATAGTACTCAGCTTATCGTCATCGCCGTTCAGTACAATATGGCCTTCCGGCTTTAAATACTGAAAAATTTCTGTTTTCGCCTTCAGCACTCCGTCACGGTCTCCCAGATTTTCCAGATGGCAGGTGCCTATATTAGTAATTACACAGGTCTGCGGCTTCGCGATCTTCGCCAGCCGTGTCATCTCTCCAAAATCACTGATCCCCATTTCCAGAACTGCGATCTCATCTTCCTCACGCAGACGGAAAACGGTCAGCGGCAGTCCCAGCTCATTATTAAAATTTCCCTGGGTTTTCAGTGTCCTGTACTTTTCTTTCAGAACAGAAGCGATCACTTCCTTGGTGCTGGTCTTTCCCACGCTTCCGGTGATCCCCACCACAGGGATCTGAAGCTGTTCCAGATAAAACTCCGCAATATCCTTCACTGCCTGAAGGGAAGATTCCACCTGGATATAGGGGAATTCCGCACCCTCCAGCTCCCTCTCCGAAACAGAAGCCAGAGCGCCCTTTGCCATCACATCCGGAATAAATCTGTGGGCGTCCACCCGTTCTCCTACGATCGCCACAAAAAGAGCTCCCTCTTCCGCCTTCCGGCTGTCGGTGATAATGGAAGCCGCCTCCTGATCCAGAACATCTTCCGGGCCATGGTAAACGCCTTTGCACACCTTTACTATATTTCTTAAAGTCAGATTTTTCATAACGAAATCCTCAGCAGTTATTTATACTAAAATTTTCCCGAACTGACAGGACAATAATGGCCTGCCAATATGCAGACTCATCTTTACCGGTACTTCTTCATCGATACCCGGATCAGTTCCTCACATAAGGACGGATAATCCATACCCAGCACCGCCGCCTCCTGGGGGATCAGACTGGTGGGGGTCATTCCCGGAAGGGTATTCGCCTCCAGACAGTAGATCTTCTCGTCTTCCGTCACGATAAAATCAAGACGGGCGTAGCTCTCCAGGCCCAGCGCATGATACCCCTGCACCGCATAATTCTGAAGCCGTTTCGTCAGCTCGTCGGAAATGGGCGCCGGGCATGTCTCTTTTACCGCTCCCGGTTTATACTTATTCTCATAGTCGTAGAAGCCCTGGCATGGAACGATCTGAACCACCGGATACGCCTGTCCGTCCACAACGGCGACAGTATATTCCGTGCCCTGGATAAACTCCTCCACAACCACCTCTTCTTCATAGGCAAATGCTTCATCCAGAGCTTTTTCATATTCTTCCTGATCCTTCACAATATAAACGCCGATGCTTGAACCTCCGCAGCAGGTCTTTACCACTGCCGGAAACGACAGTCCCAGCTTAGACAGGTTTCTTTCTCTCTGCGCCGCTTTCATTGTCACTCCGCCCGGCACCGGCACGCCTTTCATCTGGAACATCCATTTTGTGACTCCCTTATCCATAGCCATTGCGCTGCTGAGATAACCGGTGCCGGTATAACGGATCCCCATAAGGTCAAAAGCGGCCTGTACTCTTCCATCCTCGCCGTTGGCGCCGTGAAGTCCCAGGAAAACAATATCCGCTCTGCGGCACAGCTCCATCACATTTGGCCCGAAGAACTCTTTCCGTTCCTCTTTCAGCTTTTCAATCCCGGCATTAAAGCTTTTTATATATGCCGCCGCCGCGTCCACATCATATTCCTCGGGAAAAGGATCTTCCCAGTCCACCTCTTCCAGTCCGCAGAAAACGTCCACCAGTACTGCCTGATGGCCCTTTGCCCGCAGCCCGGTGCAGATTCCTGTTCCGGATACAATGGAAACATCCCTTTCTGTACTTGTTCCTCCTGCCAAAACAACAATTTTCATTTTCTTCTCTCCCTGAAAACGGGATTCCTTTCTTTGTCTCTTTCAAAATTTTATTTATAAATAACGATGGGCATGTCTTCCGTCACATTCTGGAAAACAAGCGCCGCCTGGTCTGAAGGAACCACCACGTTTCCTTCTGTTCCGCCCCAGCTGCTGAAGTCTGATCCAAGCCCCGGATCCTCGTATCCTCCCGTAAGGTCTCCTGTAAAATTCATCTCCGGATCATCCTGGATTCCCAGACCGCCGCCAAAAGAGATCCGGTAATTCACTGTTTTGCCGTTTACTTCAGCCGACGTGTCCATTCCCTGTACAGTATATACGCCTGCAGGCGTTCCGCTGCTGGAAATAATTCCTGTGTCTGCCGCCGGAGTTCCGTTCTGATATACCACCAGGCGATGATTGGGAAGGTCCACTTCCACATAGGTATATCCGATATCATTCGTATCACGGCTCATAGCCTTCTGGCTGTATTCCGGTTCCCGTACCTGCGTCTTTTTCTCAGCGACTGCCTGATACAATGCTTCCGTTTCTTTTTCCTGATCGATCACCCAGCCGTAGTCGCCTCCGGAAACAATGACTTCCCTGTTGTCATACGTCTCAAAGGTCCGTGAACTTCCCACTGTGTCATATTTTTCTCCAAGGGATGCCACATATGCGGAAATCTTTTCTTTGTCCAGCATCAGATCTCCGTTTTCATCTCTGGTAAGCCACCCGCAGATCACACTGCGGTCCACTGTCTCTTTTCTGTCGCTGAAGTCATAAGTGATCACCACATCTGTCAGCTCATTCATCTGTTCACAATCCCGGACAAGACGTTCATCGTCTTCATAAACCTGAGGATTGTCATAACATCCGTCTTCCTCCAGATTGACCGCCGGATCTCCTGTTGTCACCGCCTTTACGATTTCTTCCTCAAGGCGTTCCCTGTTGACCTGAGTGCCGACAGTCTCCGGTATGATCTCAAACTTTTCTCCAGTGTCCTCAATCCTTGCGTCCACCGGCGCTATATTGTCCTTCATACAGTTAAGGCTGCGGATCTTCTGCTCCAGGAGCTCCTGATCATAGGATACGGAGGACGGGACTTTATATGTTTTATGCTGTCCGAATGACAAAAACCACAGAAAGCGGTTCTGACTGTGCAGAAGCTCTCCGACGCTTCCGTCTGAAGTATATTTCAGTCCTATCTCGTCCGCGGCAATGCTTTCCTGTCCGTTTCCCCGGGTCTGTACCGCCAGCACATATGCTTCCGTCTCCTGTTCCAGCAGTTTTTCCGTCCCGGCCTGATCCATATAGGAACAGTTAAAGCCGTTCACGAAAGAACCCGGGAGAAAATATTCAGAAAAATAATACACTCCAAATCCATAGGCAGCCGCAGTAAGCAGTAGCAGCAGCAGAATCACTCCGATCAATACTTTTCTGCCTGTGTTCATTTTCGTTTCTTTTTCCGCCATAGAACCTCCCTGTCCGGATCACTTCCGCAACGGCTTTTGACCTGTTTTCTTATATTTTACTCTGTCATATCCAGGTTTTTTATGCTTCCAGCAGTTTTTCCACACTGGCCAGCTTTACGCAGACCACAAACACCTTAGCCGCCTCTTCCAGTTCTTTCAGATCCGGATAAGTAGGCGCAATACGGATGTTGGAGTCTTTCGGATCTTTGCCATATGGATAGGTAGCTCCTGCTCCCGTCATGACAACGCCCGCTTCTTTTGCCTTGGCTACGATAGCCTTCGCGCATCCTTCCATGGATTCAAAGGAAATAAAGTATCCTCCCTTTGGTTTTGTCCACTCTCCGATTCCGAGGCCTCCAAGCTCTCTGGTCAGGATATCGTCTACCATCTGGAATTTCGGACGGATCAGAGCCGCGTGTTTTCTCATGTGTTCATGTACGCCCTCCAGATCCTTGAAGAATCTTACATGACGAAGCTGATTCAGTTTGTCATGGCCGATGGTCTGGATCTGCATGTATTTGCGGAAATCATCCAGGTTTGCCTTGGACGCAGCCACTGCGGCGATACCGGAACCCGGAAAACTGATCTTGGAAGTAGAAGTAAATTTATATACAATGTCCGGATTTCCTGCTTTTGCGCACTCATCCAGGATTTCCAGAAGGAAGTCCTGATCGTCATCATAAAGATGATGTACACTGTATGCATTATCCCAGTAAATACGGAAATCAGGAGCCGCCGGTTTCAGGCGGGCAAAGCGTTTCACCGTCTCCTCAGAGTAGGTATAGCCCTGAGGATTGGAATACTTCGGAACACACCAGATTCCTTTCACAGAGGCGTCTTCACTTACCAGTTTCTCCACCATATCCATATCCGGACCTTCCGGAGTCATAGGCACGTTGACCATTTCAATTCCGAAAAATTCTGTGATCTTAAAGTGACGGTCATATCCCGGAACAGGACAGAGGAATTTCACTTTATCCAGTTTGCACCAGGGCGTATTTCCCATAACGCCATGTGTCATGGACCGGGCTACTGTGTCAAACATAACGTTCAGACTGGAGTTTCCGAAAATGATGATATTATCCGGATCAACTTCGGAGATCGCTCCAAGAAGGCGCTTTGCTTCCGGTATTCCGTCCGGCACGCCGTAATTGCGGCAGTCCACTCCGGTTTCGCACTTCAGATCCGCTCCATCTGCAAGAACGTCCATCATTCCCATAGACAGATCAAGCTGGTCGGCGCCCGGTTTTCCGCGGGACATATCCAGGGAAAGCCCCTGAGCCTTGATATCCGCGAACTGCTGATCCAGTTCTTTTTTCAGTTCCAATAACTGTTCTCTGCTCATTTCACTGTATTTCTGCATACTCGTCCTCCTCGTGCCGCATCTGATGTACCGGGCTTTGCCAGTCCTGTATCCGATCACCGCCAGATTGGACCCAGGCGCCATAATACGTCAGTCCGACCTATAATATCTTCACTTTTTGCTGTTTTACTCTATCTTGTCTATTTTAGTATGCTAAAGTCCTGATTGTCAAGACCCGGAAGACAATGCAAAAGTTTTTTCTTGCAGATTTTCTCTGATTACCATATACTGAAATGGAGAAATGCTTTGTCATTTTCAATAAAACGAAGAGGTTATAAATCTATGTGGACTGCAGATAACTGGAAAGAATATGAAGTGATCGACACATCCTCCGGCGAAAAACTGGAACGCTGGGGAAAGTATATACTGGTGCGTCCGGATCCTCAGGTGATCTGGGATACGCCTAAGACCGACCGGCGCTGGAAAAACCGCAACGCCCATTATCACCGCAGTAAAAAAGGGGGCGGTGAATGGGAGTTTTTTGATCTTCCCCAGCAGTGGGAAATCCATTACAGAGATCTTACCTTTCGTCTGAAACCCTTCAGCTTTAAACATACGGGACTGTTTCCGGAGCAGGCGGTGAACTGGGACTGGTTCCGTGAGAAGATCAAAAATGCCGGACGCCCTGTGAAAGTGCTGAATCTTTTCGCTTACACCGGAGGCGCCACTCTGGCCGCAGCAGCAGCCGGGGCAAGCGTTACCCATGTGGACGCTTCCAAGGGTATGGTCACCTGGGCCAAGGAAAACGCCGCTGCTTCCGGTCTGCAGAACGCGCCTATCCGCTGGCTTGTGGACGACTGCGTAAAATTTGTGGAAAGAGAAATCCGCAGAGGCAATCACTATGACGCTATAGTCATGGATCCGCCTTCCTACGGAAGAGGACCCAAAGGAGAAATCTGGAAGATCGAGGACGCTATTCATCCGCTGATCCGGCTGTGTACTAAGATTCTCAGCCCAAAGCCCCTGTTTTTCCTGATCAACTCCTATACCACCGGCCTGGCTCCCGCGGTACTGACATACATGCTGTCTATAGAAATGAAAAAGTTTCCGGGTAAGGTTGACTCTCAGGAGATCGGCCTTCCGGTCACCAACAGCGGCCTGGTCCTTCCATGCGGCGCTTCCGGCAGATGGGAAGCCCTGTAAGACCGGTCTTTCGATACCGTTAATAGAGAGGGGGATATATAATATGAATAATCTGGCATCCTTAAAAAACATGGATCCCAAAATTGAAATGAAGCGCTATGGCTGCGCCGTCATCGCCGCTGTGATCTGCGCGGTGAACATCAACACTTTTGTCAACACCGGAGGTCTGATCCCCGGCGGGTTTAACGGACTGACACTGCTTCTTCAGAATATTTTCCGGGAATTCGCAGGTCTGGAGGTTCCGTACACTGTCATTAACATCACTTTGAACGCCATTCCTGTTTTTATCGGCCTTCGATTTATCGGGCTTAAATTTACCATGAGCTCCTGCGTCGTCATCATCCTGTCCAGTATTCTTACGGACCTGATACCGGCGCAGCCCATTACCTACGATCCGCTGCTGATCAGTATTTTCGGCGGTCTGATCAACGGTGTCGTGATCACGCTCTGTCTTATCGGCAATACCAGTACGGGAGGAACGGATTTTATCGCTATCTATTTCTCCGAAAAGAACGGCCGCGACATCTGGAATTATATTTTCTGCGGGAACGCAGTACTTCTTGTCATCGCCGGACTGCTCTTCGGCTGGGACAAAGCCCTGTATTCCATTATCTTCCAGTTCACCTCCACTCAGGTAGTGCAGATGCTCCATCAGCGTTATAAAAAGCATACGCTTTTTATCGTTACCAGGCATCCTGAAGAGGTCTATGAAGAGATTTCCCAGCTTTCCCATCACTCCGCCACACGGCTGGACGGAACGGGATGTTATTCAAGAGACGCTACTTCTATGATCTACTCCGTAGTATCCCGGGAGGAAGCAAAGCTTCTGGTCAAAAAGGTTATGGAAGTAGACCCTGACGCTTTTGTAAACATTATCAAAACAGATTTTATTAACGGAAGATTTTATCACAAGACAGATTATTGATTTTTTGCAAAATATCAGAATATCTTCTCCAAACCTCTTGAATTGTACAGTTTATTAAGATTATAATAAGGGTACAAAAGGAGCGTGATATTCATGAAGGAGAAGGAAAATTATGACAGCGGAGATGCCTACACCTGCACTCCGGAGTATAACCGCAGCGCCTGCGGCGACTGTCTCTGTGCTACCTGCTACGAGCAGGAATTCTGCGACCGGTGCCGTACCTGCGAAAACCAGTCCCGGAAAAAGACTTCCTGTTTCAGCTATGAAGGCGCTTACAATTACTAAAACGCAAAAAAAGAGATTATCAGATCTTTTCCGATAGTCTCTTTTTTTACTCTTTTAGCCGGCAGGCGTCATTCCTTTTTTCCATCTTTCGGCAGGATCACCGTAAATTCACTGCCCTTTCCTACCTCGCTTACAAGGCCGGTGCTTCCTCCCAGGAAAGTAACGCCATGCTTCACAATGGACAGTCCAAGCCCTGTTCCTCCGATTTCTCTGGAATGGCTCTTGTCTACCCGGTAGAAGCGTTCGAACACCCGGTTGATATCTTCCCGGGGAATACCGATCCCGTTGTCTTTCACAACGATCCGGACATTTTCTTCCTCTTCGGTGATATGAATGCTCATGGTGCCGTCGTCCTTATTATATTTGATCCCGTTATCACAGAGATTATAAAGGATCTCCTCCAGGATAGGCCGGACAGTACGGCACATGGTCTTGTGTCCCTCAATGAACAGATGCACGTTCTTCTTCAGGGCAATGTCCTTGAGATTTCCGCATACTTCCTTTGCCACCTGGTACACGTCTATGTTTTCCCACTCGTAAGGATTCGCTCCCTCATCCAACTGCGAGATCTTGATCGTATCCTCTACAAGCTGTATGAGCCTCTGGGCTTCTTTGTAGATTCTTCCGGCAAACCCTTTGATATCTTCTTCTTTTACCAGGCCCCCCTGGATGATTTCCGCATAGCCGGAAATAGAGGTAAGAGGCGTTTTCAGTTCGTGAGATACATTGGCGGAGAATTCTCTTCTCAGATTTTCTCTCTGGACTTTTTCCGTCTCATTCATCAGCACAAGCACCGCGCCTACGGTTTTTCCGTCTCTTGATACCGGGTTGGCGATCAGATGTATGAATTCGCTGTCAATGCGGAGAAGAACGCTTCCATGTTCTCCCTCAAGAACTCTTTCTATCAGCTTCCGGAAGTCCTCTGTTCTGTCCAGGGAATAAACACTTTCACCGATCTTCGGCTCCCAGACCTGAAACATCTTCCACACACTGGAGTTTCCTGAGAGGATCATCGTATAAGCGTCTATTACCAGAAGCCCTTCCTGCATGTTTTCTGTGATGATCCGGAATTCCTCCTGGTTCCGCCTGGCCTCTTCAAGCTGGTTTCTGATCTGTCCGCTCTGCTTGTGGATCTTGCTGAGAAGAGGCGCTACCTCTTCATAAACATCATTGTCCGCAGGATGTTCCAGATCCAGCGAGTTAATAGGCTCTACAATATGAGAAGCGATTTTGGAGGCGAAAATTCCCGATAAGATGATCAGGATCACAAGGATTCCCAGGGTGGGAGGAATAAGCTGGAGCGTCAAAGTCAGCACAGAATCCTGCGTGCTGGATACCCTGAGCACGGAATTGTCGCTGAGGCGCACCGCATAATAGAGTGTCCTCTCGGACAGCGTATCCGACATGCGTTCCGCCTGCCCGAATCCTGTCTCCTCCGCTTCCAGAAATTCTTCTCTGTCTTTATGGTTTTCCATGTTCTCTTCATCAGCCATACTGTCATAGAGAACATTTCCATTTTCGTCAATATAGGTGATCCGGGAGTCCTGCTCATCAATCTGCTCCAGATACTTTTCTCCCTCCATTTCGACGCCATAAGACAGATATTCCGCCTCTTTTTTCAGTTCCCCGTTGATCTGTTCTCCAAAATACTGATACAAAACGCCCAGCACACAGGCCATCCCGAAAATAAGGACGATTACAGACGCCAGTATGCTGGACTTAAATATTTTCTTCGTCAACCTTAGTTTCCTCCAAGTTGATGTTCATTGTTTCTGTGAACACCGGTAATGGAATATTCTACCCATTCCGCAATGTTCACCGCGTGGTCTCCGATACGCTCCATGTATTTTGCGGCCATCAGAAGATCCAGACCGACTTTCACATCCATATTATTATGGATCAGGCTGGCAAGCTCTTCCTTTATTTTGTTAAAAGCTTCGTCAACTTTATCGTCATCGGAAATCACTTTTCTGCAGAGATTGATGTCTGATTTTACAAAGGAATCCACACTTTCCGTTACCATGTGTACGGTCTGTTCCACCATCTTTTTGATCTCGTCCGGTATCTGGGCGCAGTTTTTGTCAATAAATCTTGAGAGATCCGCAATGTCCGCCGCCTGATCTCCGATACGTTCCATATCGGAAATCATCCGCAGCGCCGCTGAGATTTCCCTTAAATCTCCCGCCACCGGCTGCTGGTGGAGAAGTAGACGCATACAGAGCGTTTCTATTTCTCTTTCCTTTGCGTCGATTTCCTTATCTGTATCAAATACTTCCTTAACGCAGTCCTCTCCTTCAATGGTTTTGGCGGAGAGTGTGATCACCTTTTCACAGAGACTTCCCATCGTGATCATCTGTACATGAAGCTCTTCCAACTGACGTTCAAAACGTGTCGCCATATCAACCAAACCTCCCTGTAATATAATCTTCTGTCCGCTTATCTGAAGGCATGGAGAATAACGTATCTGTATCGTTAAATTCTACCACTTCTCCCAGTAAAAAGAAAGCTGTTTTATCGGAAATACGGGTTGCCTGCTGCATATTATGCGTAACAATAACAATCGTATAGTCTTTCTTCAGTTCCAGGGCAAGCTCCTCGATCTTCGATGTAGAGATCGGGTCAAGAGCAGATGTGGGCTCGTCCATCAGAAGTACCTCCGGCTGTACTGCCAGCGCTCTGGCGATGCAGAGTCTCTGCTGCTGGCCGCCGGACATACCCAGCGCGCTTTTTTTCAGACGGTCTTTCACTTCATCCCAGATCGCCGCGTCGCGGAGAGATTTTTCCACAATATCGTCAAGCTTTGCTCTGGAACGGATGCCGTGTGTTCTCGGTCCGTAGGCAATATTATCGTAAATACTCATCGGAAACGGATTAGGCTTCTGAAATACCATACCTACCCTTTTTCTCAGCATATTCACATCCATGTCTCCATAGATATCTTCGCCGTCCAACTCTACTTTTCCGGTGATCACGCAGCCTTCCACAAGATCATTCATTCTGTTCAGTGATTTCAGCAAAGTGGATTTTCCGCAGCCGCTGGGTCCAATAAAAGCCGTGATCTCTTTTTCCGGAATATGCATATTGATATTCTTTAATGCGTGAAACGTGCCGTAATGCAGATTCATATCTTCAATTGAAAGCTTAATCTTATCGCTCATTTTTCTTTATCCTTTCGCAATTCGTTTAGCAACCATACTGGACAGCCCGTTGATGATCAGTACAAAAATCAGGATTACAACTGCCGTAGCCGACGCCTGGTTCATATGAAGGCCCTCGCTGGAAAGTACATACATATGAAGGGCAAGCGTACGTCCGGAACCCATCAGATTCGGAACCTGCGCCACCGTACCGGAGGTATACAGAAGAGCCGCCGTCTCTCCGATGATACGGCCAATGGCAAGGATAATTCCGGCCAGGATACCAGGTACTGCCGAAGGAAGCACAATAGTAAAAATCGTACGGAGCTTTCCTGCTCCCAGTCCGAAGCTTGCTTCCCTGTAGGAATCCGGAACAGCCTTCAGAGCCTCCTCAGAGGTTCTCATGATCAATGGAAGCACCATGATCACCAGGGTAAAAGCGCCGGCCAGAAGGGACATTCCCCAGTGGAGCGCTGTTACAAAGAACAGCATACCGAACAGACCAAAAACAATGGATGGGATACCCGAAAGTGTCTCTGCTGTGATACGAATCAGCTTTACAAGCTTATTTCCCTTTTTTGCGTACTCTACAAGATAGATCGCCGCAAAAATACCCAGAGGCGCCGCGATGATAAGCGACATAAACGTCATTATAAACGTATTGATCAGAGAGGGCATCAGCGATACGTTCTCTGAGTTGTATTCCAGACTGAAAAGACTCGGCGTCAGATAGGGAATACCTTTTACCAGAATATATACGACCAGGAAAATCAGAACAGCAAATGTCACCACAGCCGCAATTCCGGTCAGAAGCGCCAGGATTCCTGATCCCGGATGACGCAGATATGAGCGCAGGTGTTCTGATACGGAAGTCGTGTTTCTTTTTTTCGTTTCCGCCTGCGAATTCACCGCCGCAAGATTAGTTTGCATTTTCAGCCCTCCTATTCAGTAGTGAAAGACATAAGTTAATGATCAGGATAAATACAAACAGCACCACGCCGGTTGCGATCAGCGCTTCTCTGTGAAGCCCTGTTGCATATCCCATCTCTGTAACAATATTGGCCGTCATAGTACGGAGTCCTTTCAGAATTCCTTCCGGCATTCTCGCCTGATTTCCGGCAACCATGATAACTGCCATGGTTTCTCCGATAGCACGGCCGATTCCGAGCACGACCGCAGCCAGGATACCTGATTTTGCCGCAGGAAGGATCACACAGAAAATACTGCGCTCTTTTGTTGCTCCCAGCGCCAGCGAGCCCTCGTAATAGCTTTCCGGCACACTTCTGAGAGCGGACTCTGTAGGCCCGATGATCGTAGGCAGGATCATGATCGCCAGAAGCAGAGAAGCCGCCAGCCAGCTTGTTCCCGTTCCTCCGAATACATCGCGGATCAGCGGAACCATAAGCACCAGTCCGAAGAAACCATATACAATAGAAGGAACTCCCGCCATCAACTCGATTCCGGACTTTAACGGACGGTAGATTTTTTTCGGACAGTAACGTGCCATAAATACAGAAGTAAACAGCGCAATGGGAACTCCTACCAGGATCGCCCCTCCTGTTACATAGATACTTGCCACGATCATTGGAAAGATTCCATATATATCATTGGACGGTCTCCATTCCGTTCCGAACAGGAACTTTAACGGTCCTATTTTTCCGATTGCCGGAATACCGCTGGCAAACAGAAACAGGCAGATCAGAAATACTGCCAGGATAGATACGCAGGCGGCAACCATAAAAACAATCCTCATACCTTGTTCTTTAAATTTATTCATGGATAAACGACTTCCTCTCTTCTTATCCGCCAGTACACCGAAAAACAAACCTTCTGTATCTTCACCATGCCGTGAACCGGCAGCTTTACATAAACACAGTCGTTTCTTTTTCGCTGTACTGGCACTCACCTGTAATTGTTTTACATGAGAATAGCGTTAGTGCATAAGGACTAACGCTATCCATGCATGTTTGGCGTTTTACTCTGCCAGATCTTCCCACTCTGTTGTCTCGCCTGTGAAAATAGCTTTTACCTGATCGCTTGTAAGATCTTCAACTTCGTTGGTTGTATTTACGATAACTGCGATTCCGTCAGTTGCGATCACAGTAGGAGTAAGTCCCTGCTCTGTCTCTTCATCTTTCAGTTCACGGGAAGCCATACCGATGTCGCAGATGCCGTCTGCTACAGAAGTAACGCCGGTAGTGGAGTCGCTTGTCTGTACCTCAACAGTAACCTTGTCCTGAGCTGCCTCATATCCCTCTTTCAGTTTTTCCATAACCGGTGATACGGAAGAAGATCCTGCTACAACAACCTTTCCTTCTGCATCGCCTGCTGCATATGTATCGCCCTCTGTTTCAGCCTTGATGTATCCGTTGTCCTCAACAATCTGCTGTCCGTCAGCGCTCATGATGTAGTTGATGAAATCCTGTGCCGCATCGCTTACTTTCTCGCCTGTCACGATGTTGAACGGACGGGATACCTTGTATGTTCCGTCAGCCACTGCCTCTGCGGATGCCTCTGCTCCGTCGATCTTTACAGCCTTAACAGTGTCGTTAAGAGAACCAAGAGAAATATATCCGATTGCGTTCTCATCACCTGCAACTGTCGTCATCATAACGGAGGTGCTGTTTGTGATGCTGGCATCTGTTGTTGTCATATCTACTTTCTCGCCGTCTTTTTCTTCTTCAATGCCGAACAGTTCGATGAATGCTCCTCTTGTACCGGAACCGTCCTCACGGGAGATTACATTAATTGTTCCGCTTGCTGCGCTTACTACAGATGCGAAAGCTGTTGTTCCGATAAGTGCTGCTGTTAAAATACCTACAATTTTTTTCTTCATAATTAGTCTCCTCTTCTTTTATTTCTTTATTTGGTTGTTTTCCTTATTGACATGTGTCATTTTATATTTGGAACGTAAAATTCAAAAGTCTGCTCCTGTAAAATCTTTGTAAAAAAAATCTTGTTTTTGACACTGCGTCATACTTCTGCCCAACAAAAAACGCAGGGCAAAATGCTCTGCGTTTTTCGGTATGGTCTGTATTATCTTTGTCTCATAATAAAAAAATTCTGTTCAGGATTTTGATAACATGTCCCTTTTTTAAAATTCATACTTTCGTATCTCGCAGTTTTTCACTCCAAAGGCCGCATATTCTTCATTTGTCATCTCATAAAAATAAGAATTGACTACTCTTGCAATTCCGTTGTGCGCTACAAGAATATACGTCTTCCTGTCTGCCTCCTCTTTGATCTCATCCAGCAGATTATAAATCCTCTGAGCCAGACGCAGCATAGATTCTCCGCCCTCATATCCGGATATAAACTGTCTTTTGGCCTCCTGAAATTCCTTGCCGTCTCTCGGGGTAGACTCATATTTTCCAAAATTCTGTTCAATAAGCCTTGGTTCCACTTTAGCAGGAATCCCTGTAATTTCTGAAATATGCTTCGCCGTGTCCGCTGCCCGCATTAATGGAGAATAAAGGATTTCGTCTGCTTTAATACCCTGACGCAATATTTCTTCTCCCAACTCGATCGCCTGCTGATGGCCTTTCTCTGTAAGGGCGATATCTGTAGCACCGCATATTTTGTTCTCTACATTCCATATCGTCTGTCCATGGCGGACAAAATATAAATATCCCATATTCGCTCCTCATTTTTCATTTTCAGTCATATTAGATTTTCTGGCTGTGCCTCGTAAATTATAACACAGACAGAGGTTTTTTTCAGCACTAACCATCCTTCCAGGTCTCTGGCATCAATGTTTGCCGGCCGGACTTATATACGCTATAATACAATCAGAGTTAGTATATAAGAAGACGATACTTGTAAACTAACGTCGTTGACAGAAAGGAGACTTACATGAAAAAAGAAAATTTTACCATTTTGCCGGCGCTGCTTCTCAGCGTATCCTGTATCTTCACCGGCATTCCTGTTCAGGCGCAGGAAAACGCTGACACCCAATTGACAGAAGCATCAGCTTTTGCCGCTTCCCTTCCGGATTACAGCCTTGAAGAAAACTGGGCTTACTGCGAAGCAGAGGATACGGAAAAAGAAGCGGATGTGTTTTTTATCTGCCCTACCGTTTACGGCGGTACAGAGGATAATTTCAACATGGAAATGGACGATGAAGAAAGCCGCGAAAGCTTCCTCGGAGCTACAAACATGGAAAAAGGCATTTACGATGAAAACAGCCGTTTCTTCGCGCCTTATTACCGTCAGGCAGGACTGAACGCCTATGAGCTTTCCGAGGAGGAAAGGGAACCGTATCTTGCTTCTGCCTATGAAGATATTTCCGCAGCATTCGATTATTATATGGAAGAATACAATGAAGGGCGCCCTATTATCCTGGCAGGATTTTCCCAGGGCGGAGATCTCTGTATCCGTCTTTTGAAAGACAAATTTGATGACGAGGAACTTAACGATCAGCTTGTCGCCTGCTATGCCATCGGCTGGCGAGTAACGGAAGAAGAACTGGAAGAATATCCCCAGTTAAAATTTGCTCAGGGCGAGGACGATACCGGCGTGATCATTGCATTTAACAGTGAATCAGAGGATGTAACCTCTTCTCTTATCATCCCTGAAGGAACGAAAACGCTCTGCATCAATCCTCTGAACTGGAAGACAGACGAAACTCCTGCTGACAAAAGTCTTAACAAAGGCGCCTGCTTTACGGATTACAGCGGGGAGATCACAGAGGAGATCCCGGAACTCACAGGTGCTTATATCGATCCGGTACGCGGTGCTCTAAAAGTCACTGATGTAACCCCGGAAGAATACCCTGCGTCTTTAAGTATTTTCGAGGATGGAGTTTATCATCTCTATGATTATCAGTTCTTCTACCGCAATCTTCAGGAAAATGTAAACGTAAGAACAGAAGCCTATCTGAATGCA
>DWVA01000291.1 GCA_019120475.1 Candidatus Blautia intestinipullorum
GTCATAGGTGGCGTAGTCGTTAAGAAGAAGGCCTGCCTCCTTCATTTCCTCATAGTCTTCCGTTCCCGCATTCATATTCGGCCATACGGAGACCATGGTATGAACATGCATATCATGAAGCTTCCGGTTCATGGCAGCCAGATCCGGATATCGCTTTTTGTCAACTCTTTTATTTCCCCATTTTCCGGCTTCCCAGGTGTTCCAGTCCTGCACCAGACAGTCCAGAGGAATATCCAGTTCCCTGTATTTTTCCGCCGTCTCCTCCATCTCCTTCTGTGTGAGATATGCTTCCTTTGACTGTACATAGCCAAAGGCCCACTTCGGGAGCATTACGGCTTTTCCGGTAAGAAGACGGTATCCTGCGATAATTTCATCCAGAGAATTTCCCTTGATAAAGTAATAATCAAGCTGCTCCACCATATCCAGATACAGCCAGGAACCGCGACAGTCGTCATTGAAATACATCAGAGAACCGCAGTCCACCAGAATTCCGTATCCCTTGTCTGAAACAAAAAACGGAATGGGGATTCTCATATTATGCTGATAGAGGTACTGCACATTTCCCCTGTAATCATAAATGCCTTCTTCTCCCTGTCCAAGACCATGGATATGCTCGTCCGGCTCCCAGAGGAAACAAAGCTTTCCATGGTACGCCTTATGATCCTCCACCGCCCGCAGGTTCTTTACAAAATTCCTTTCTCCGTCTACAGTCTGGACTCTGTGGATGACCGGAGCCTCATCGCCGGTATTGTAAACCATATACAGTGCTTCCGTCAGCTCTTTTCTTCCTTCCCGGAGAAGGACATGCTCATCTGCGGCATCTCTCCAGCAAAAGGTTCCGCCTGTACAGTCCGCTTCCAAAATGATCTGTCCTGTCCGGATCTTCACCTTCTTTCCGTCCTCTTCTGCAGTAAAGTCCGCTTCTGAAGAACAGCAGATTCCTATAGGAGATTCGTCTGTCCATTCCTCTTTTTTTGTAAAAGAACACTTGATAATATTGTCCCGGACTGCCTGTAATCTGCAGTTTCCGTCCTTTAAACGAAATTTCAGTTCTTTTTTTTCCGTAATGCTCATCTTGCCCGTTCCTTTCTTGTTTTTGTTGTTTAAGAAAGCGGACGTATACCGTTTTCGTTCATATACGTCCGCTTTTTGATGCCGGCAGTTTTCATCCGCCTTTTTATTTTTCCGCCGCGGATCCGTCTGATCCCCGATTCATGGTCACATACAGGAAATCAGCCTTTTACCGCGCCTGCCGTCTGGCCTCCTACAATATGTTTCTGACAAAGCAGATACATGATGATAACCGGCAGACAGGTCAGAAGAATATCTGCGCAGATAAGGTTCCAGCTCTTGGAATACTGGCCGAAGAAATTGTATACCGCCAGAGTCATCGGCCATTTTTCGGAGGAGTTCAGGAAGTACAGAGGCATTACGAACTCATTCCAGGTATTCAGGAAACAGAGTACCGCAGCCGTTACCATACTGGATTTCATCATCGGCATTACAATACTGAAAAATAATTTCCAGGGGCCGCAGCCGTCCAGTACCGCCGCTTCGTCCAGATCTACCGGAACCTTGGATACGAAACCGTACAGAAGGAAAACGGAAAACGGAAGCTGCATCGCTACATAAAGAAGAATAATCCCCAGTCTTGTGTCGTTTAACTGCGTTACCTGCATTACCTTCATCAAAGATACATAGTTGACCGGAATTACAATGCCGAGCACCATATACATATAAAGGGCATTGTCTTTTTTACCGCGCCTTCTGGCCAGAACATAAGCCGCCATAGATGCCAGGATAACGGTGATGACAGTTGCGCATCCTGCATACAGAAGACTGTTCAGGAAGCTCACCGCCAGTTTTCCTTTTTCAATAACAACAGCAAAGTTGCTGAAATCCCAGACTTCCGGAAGCTTCAATGAAAGAGTCAGCGCCTCGGAATCCGGCTTAAAGGCATTGATCACGATCAGCAGAAGAGGGATCAGCATGATCAGAGAAATGATCCATGCCAGAATATTTTTTAAAATTGTCAGCACCAGCTTTTTGGTTTTTGCATTCATTACTCGATCACCTCGTCTTTCGTCAGAATCTTAATCATGAAGAAGCCTACGATCACCATGAAAATAAACATTACAGAACTGATCGTCGTACCTGCCGCATATAGTCCCTGGGAGAACTGTTTGAATACGGCTGTATACATAACCTCTGTACGATGTCCCGGTCCGCCGTTTGTCAGTGCGTATACCATATCGAAGACTTTTAATCCATAAAGCACGTTCAGGACAATCGTCACCGCCAGAGTCTGTTTCAGCATCGGCAGAGTTACATAGGCGAATTTATGGAAGCCGTTTGCGCCGTCGATTCCTGCCGCCTCATAATAAACATTAGGGATTGCCAGGATTCCTACGATCAGGATTGTCATTATGTATCCGGTACCTCTCCAGATATCTACACCCATAACAGACCAGAAAGCGATCTGGGGATCGGTCAGCCACTTCTGTGTGAGAGAATCCAGCCCCACCAGACGGAGTCCTTCATTTAGAAGACCGTTTTTCGGATTCAAAATAGAAGTAAACACAAGACCGATGATCAAAATGGACAGTACGGAAGGCATATACATAACGCCTCTGTGAAAATTCTTCGCCTTAATGTTTCTGCTGAGCGCAAGAGCAAAGATCAGTCCCAATCCCGTTTTTGCAACGGTAGTCACTACTGTAAAGAGCAGCGTATTGAGAATATACTGCAGATAGTCCTGATCCCCGCTGAATACATCCATAAAGTTTTTGAGCCCGATGAAATGCAGTTCATCTGAATATGCTGACCAGTCCGTAAAGGAATAGCCGATACCAATGATCCCGGGCACTACCGACAGCGCCGTATAGATCAGGAGCGCGCCTGCCGCGAAATACCAGGGATAAATTTTAGATTTTTTCACGAAATCCTCCTCCGTTTCTTTTTCGTTTTTCTTTATTTTAGGCTAATATGACTGTTTTTCACATGCATCCCCCTGTCACATTTATGTATTTTTTTAACCGATGCAGGATTTTTTCTGTAAAATATGTTATACTTTACAGGCATCCGGAAACTGCCGCCGCAAATGCGGAAATTGACAGATCCGCACAGATATGGAGGATAAAATATGTTCCGAAAACACAGCAAGAAAAGTCTGCAGACAATCCTGTTTTACCGTTTTCTCGCTATTTCCGCAGTACTTTTGCTCGTAATCTCGATCATTGTTTATATGATCCAGTATTCCAGACTGTATAAAAATATGGAAAATGATATTCTGCGAACCACCACGACCATCGGAGATTCCATAGATCTCCAGATCAGTCAGATGGACAATATCTGTCTGAATGTGATCAATTCCACAACTGTCAAAAGCACCTTTTCCCTCTGGAGCCAGGACAGAGACGATTCCTCTTATGAACGCAGCAGACACCAGAACGCGCTTACCAATGCTCTGGTTTCTATCCGCGGAGTTGATTCCTCTGTACGCCAGGTTAATATTTATCCCATGGAGGGCAGAGGCTACGGTGTTGGAAACTATTATGGAATTCTTTCTGTCCAGACAGAAAAGCTTCCTTGGTATGAGTCTGCTGTTGAAAAAAACGGCTATCGCTATATCAGTTCCCTGGCGCATCCGCTTCTTTCTCAGAAAGCAGGAACCAGCACTGACAGGCTTTATCTTTCCCTTTACCGTATGTATTTTGACAATTATCACAATCCCATGGGATTTGTAGAGATCGCAAAGTATTACGACGAACTGTTTGCCGACGCCATAAACCCGAAAACAGAATCCCCGATTGACGTTACTGTATATGACAGCGACGGAAATCAGGTTTATCCTCATTTGGCCAAAGATTCTCCGAAAGTCTTCGATTACTATGCAGCCCTTAAGGAAAATACGTCTTTAAACGGACATACCCGCCTTTACAACAGCCAGAAAAGCCAGAAGGAATATATCTCCTTTTCCCGGCTGGATTACTGCGGTTTTACAGTTGTCTGCTCTGTCCGGAATATAGACTTTTTCCTTCCTATATTGAAGAGCCTTATGTGGATTCCGCTCCTTGCCTTCAGCCTTTTTATCATCTGTTATTTTGTAGCGGGATTCTTAAGCCGGAAGCTGGCCAAACCGCTCACCGAAATGCACCAGTTCCTTTCTGATACGGATTCCAGCGAACAGTTCCGACTTATCCACTTGGACGATTCCGGTATCGTAGAGATCGACCGTCTGCGCGATTCTCTGAACGCTTCCATAAAGGCAAGGGAGGCGGCCACTGACTCTCTCCTGGTAATGAAGGAACAGGAGATCCAGGCCCAGATGCTGGCTCTTCAGGCCCAGATGAACCCTCATTTTCTTTATAATTCCCTGAACACCATCAGCGCCATGGCGGAAGAAGGGATGACAGAGGAAGTCAGCGGCATGTGTCAGGATATCACTTCCATTCTCCGCTACATTTCCTCTGACAAGGAATCTGTCTCTACGGTAGAAGAAGAGCTGGAGCACTGTGACCTCTATCTGCAGTGTATGAAAAAGCGTTTTAAAGACTCCTTCACCTATGAATTTGATATAGCTGACGATCTGCTGGATATGAAGATCCCCAAGCTGTGCATCCAGCTTCTCATTGAAAATTCTGTAAAGTTCACTTCACGGACAGCACCTCCCTGGCATATCCGTGTGGAAGGTTATATTGATGACGGCCAGTGGCTGATCACTGTGAAAGACAATGGACCAGGCTTTGATCCCGAAGTAGATAAGCATCTTCGTTCCCAGATGGACGAAATTCTCAAATACAGCGTACTGCCCAGTCTGGAGCTGGACGGAATGGGGATTCTGAACATTTTCATACGCTTTTATCTTCTCTTTGGCAAAGCGTTTCTGTTTCAGTTCGGAAATCTGCCGGAAAGAGGGTCATTTGTTATTGTAGGAGGACGTTTTCATGAAGAAGATCAAACATTATAACATTATGCTGGTAGAAGACGAGGTACTGCTCCGGCAGTCTCTGGCCCGCCATATCGATGCGCTTGAGATGGGCTATAAAGTGGTCTGTCAGGTGCCGGACGGACAGGCGGCCCTGGACGCTCTGGCTTCCTCGGACATTCATCTTATCATCACGGATATCCGTAT
>DWVA01000292.1 GCA_019120475.1 Candidatus Blautia intestinipullorum
TATAAACATCCAGCAAAGATATTTCCGCCAGATCACGGTTCAGAGAGTATCCTCCGTGTACTCCCCGGAATCCTCTGACGATCTTCGCCTTCTGAAGCTTTTTCAAAATTTTATAAGCAAACGGCGCCGTGATGCTTTCTTTTTCACATATATCACTGACGCTGAGTCTCTCCTCCCCCGACAACGCACGGATCACTCTTACTGCATAATCACATTCCCTTGTAATCAACATATCTTCTGTCCTCTCTCTACTGTCTGAAACTGTTTCCGCAAATTGTTCTAAAATATCTCCGTGCTCTCCGCACTCTCTGTATCTTTTTTGGTTTTTCATCCCCAATTATAGCAATATACCTGTGAGATTTCAACATTTTTTATAAACGATTTTTCTTACTTTTCTCCAAATATCAACAAAAGCCCTACTGCCAGGATCACAACGCCGAGGATCCGTCTGAGCCACTTTCCAGCCGACGCATATCTGGGATCTCCTGCGATCCTCTCCACATAACTGTAGCCGATCCCCGTCCCGATCAGGAGGACGCTGTGCCCCAGTGCGTACAGGACCATCAAAAGCACACCCCACCAGGCATTCCTGCCAAGCTCCGCCACAAGAGCGAGAAGGGCCACCATAACCGGAATCGCGCAATGCGAAGCAAAGACGCCGCTGAGCGCGCCTGTGACAAAAGCGCCTGCATATCCTTTCTTTGCCCCGTACTTTGAAAGATGGACGTGAGGGATCAGGCTGATCACCCCGAACACCTGCAGAGCCATGGCGATCATAAGTATTCCCATAAGAATCGTCCACCAGTGTCCCGCCTCATGCATTCTATGGCCGATAAAAGAAGCCACGGAGCCGAAAATCCCAAAAGTCGCCGCCATGCCCGCAGCCATAGAAAGAGAAAGCCGTACAGACTTCTTCCTGTCGGCTCCCACCGCTCCCACACAGGCCAGCAGCATCGGCACAGACGCAAGGGAACAGGGGGTAAAGGAGGTAATGATCCCCGCAAGCAGGCTTAAAACAGGAGCCGCCCACAGATTATCCGCCATCAGCCCCGTCAGTGTATTCATAATTTCTGTCATATCAGAAAACTTCCTTTCTATTAAAAATATGTGCTTCTGCAGTATATTTTTTCTGTTCATTGCCTTTTGAGACATGATTATAACAGTATCCCTTTGTTTTTTCAAGAAAATAACTCTTGCAAAATCCCAGCTTTACGGTAAAATGGGGGATGAGCCCAAAAACGGCATTTTTATGAAACAAATAAAACGAAACCATAACGAAGAAAAGAGGTACATTATGATTTCAGCAAATAATATTACTCTGAGAGTCGGAAAGAAGGCTCTGTTTGAGGATGTGAATATTAAATTCACAGAGGGGAACTGCTATGGTCTGATCGGCGCAAACGGAGCCGGAAAATCCACCTTCCTCAAGATCCTTTCCGGACAGTTGGAGCCCACTAAGGGAGAAGTAGTCATCACTCCCGGACAGAGACTTTCCTTTTTACAGCAGGATCATTTCAAATATGATTCCTATCCGGTTCTGGATACTGTCATTATGGGAAATGCCAGACTGTACGAGATCATGAAGGAAAAAGAGGCGATTTATGCCAAAGAAGATTTTACAGATGAAGACGGCATCCGGGCCAGCGAACTGGAAGGCGAATTCGCTGAGATGAACGGCTGGGAAGCAGAATCCGACGCCGCCACTTTATTAAACGGACTTGGGATTGAAACGGATCTCCATTACGCGAAGATGTCCGAGCTGACAGGAAGCCAGAAGGTCAAAGTTCTTCTTGCCCAGGCTCTTTTCGGCAATCCGGATATCCTTCTTCTGGATGAGCCTACCAACCATCTGGATCTTCCTGCTATCGAGTGGCTGGAGGAATTCCTGATCAATTTTGACAACACCATCATTGTCGTTTCCCACGACAGGTATTTCCTTAATAAGGTATGTACTCATACCGCCGACATTGATTACGGAAAAATCCAGCTTTACGCCGGCAACTACGATTTCTGGTTTGAGTCCAGCCAGCTTCTTATCAAGCAGATGAAGGAGGCCAACAAAAAGAAAGAAGAAAAGATCAAGGAGCTTCAGGAATTTATTTCCCGTTTCAGCGCAAACGCCTCCAAATCCAAACAGGCGACTTCCAGAAAGCGTGCTCTGGAAAAAATCCAGCTTGACGAGATGCGTCCCTCCAGCCGTAAATATCCCTATATTGATTTCCGTCCCAACCGGGAGATCGGAAACGAAGTCCTCATGGTGGAAAATCTTTCCAAAACCATCGACGGCGTAAAGGTTCTGGACAATATTTCCTTTACTCTCGGCCACGATGACAAAGTCGCCTTTGTAGGAGCCAACGAGCAGGCGATCACTACTTTCTTTAAAATCCTGATGGGCGAGATGGAGCCTGATGAAGGGAACTACAAATGGGGCGTCACTACTTCCAGAGCTTACTTCCCGAAGGATAATACAAAGGAATTTGACAACGACCTGACTATCACTGACTGGCTTACTCAATATTCGGAGATCAAGGACGCCACTTATGTCCGCGGCTTTCTCGGACGTATGCTCTTCCCCGGCGAAGACGGCGTAAAACGTGTCCGTGTTCTTTCCGGAGGGGAAAAGGTACGCTGTCTTCTGTCAAAAATGATGATCTCCGGCGCCAATATCCTGATCCTGGACGAACCGACCAACCACCTGGATATGGAATCCATCACCGCTCTGAACAACGGACTGATCAAATTCCCGGGCGTGATCCTTTTCACTTCTCATGATCATCAGTTCGTACAGACGACTGCCAACAGGATTATGGAAATCCTTCCTGACGGAAAGCTGATCGACAAGATCACGACTTACGACGAATATCTGGCAAGCGACGAAATGGCGAAAAAACGCCATGTCTTCCAGGTAAACGAAGAAGACGCAGCCGACAACTAAATTCAGGCAAAAAAATGTGCGCCGTCAAGCGCACATACCGGGCTGGCGGGCATCACTTCGCAGTGATATCCGCCAGCTTTCCTTTTGTGATTTCCAGCAGCCGTTCTGTAGAAACCTTCAGCGTCAGACCGACGCGCCCGCCGCTGACATAGATTTCCGAAAAATTTCCTGCCGAGGAATCAAAAACAACCGGATACGGTTTCTTCATTCCCACAGGACTGCATCCTCCTCTCACATAACCGGTGATTTTCAGGATATCCTTTACGTGTATCATATCCACTGTTTTTTCACCGACGGCTTTTGCAGCCGCTTTGCGGTCCACTTCTTTTTCTATCGGCACAACAAACACATAGTATCCTCCGCTTTTTCCCTCCATAACAAGGGTTTTAAAAGACTGCTCGTAAGGCGCTCCGATCTTGTCCGCGCTGTGCAATCCGTCAATAAACTCATCACACTCATAGGTAAACGACTCATAAGGTATTTTCTGTCTGTCAAGCATCCTCATTGCGTTGGTTTTTGCTTCTTTTGCCATTTTCTTTCTTGTCCCGGTTTTTCTTTCCTGCTATTTTTTTCCAGAAAAGATCTGTTTTCCGGTCTTCCTCCTCCATCATTTCTTTCAGGATTTCCTCGTCAATAGCCTCCTCGTCAATGGAGTCTTCGTAGTCATCCCAGTAATCGTCATCGTCCGTGTCAGGATCATATCTGTCTTCATTCCAGTAGTCTTTCCGGTAATCTCTCCGTGGATCACTCTGGTACTGGGCAAAAGATCTGTTCCGGCTCCTCAGATTTCCCGATGTTTTCCGGGCGCCAGTTCCCGCATAAGCGCCATATCCGTCTCTGTCGAAAGAGTCCAGCGGCAGATCAAGCTCCGGATCTTTCCGTCTCGGGCGGTATTCGATTGTTTTTTCAAATTCCGGAGCGCGGTCCCTTACCCGTCCGTCATTGATTTTATAATCCACCTGTCTGTATCTGCCCGAAACTTCCTTCTGACGCCTTTTGGAGATATCAGACTGCCGTCTTCCTGCCTTTTCATCCTCTGTATCAGTTCTTCTTTTCCGCGGCGTTTCCTCCTTTTCTCTTCTGTCGTCCCGGTATCCATCGGAGTATTCCTCCTCCGCTCGCTTTCTGCGGGAGCTTCTTTTCTCTTCCCCTGCTTCTTCTTCCTCTTCCTCATCTTCATAATGTTTTCTGCGGTTGGTGGCAAACTGGATCATCATGCCGAGGACGGCAAAAGCGATGCTGAGCAGGATTCCATAAGGAATATCCTCCAGTCCTCCAAGCTTTGCCAGGGATACACCCGCCATCGCTCCGCCCAGTATACTCGTTCCTACAATAATGACTTCTCTGGCCCATTTCATCGCCAGACTTCCCAGCAGCACTCCCAGAAGGATACAAAGAAAGAACATCAGGGACGTAGTCGGATGCAGCACATATACTCCCAGACCAAGACCAAGACCTGCGCCCAGGACAAAAATACCGACTTTATAGCTCAGGAAAACAATAACAGCCAGTACAACACCTACGCCCACTGCAGCGGCAATCAGTGTAAACCTGTCCCCGCCTCCCATTGTAAAGGCAGCTCCCAGTCCAAGACCTGCGCCAATGATAAATCCGAAAATCATCATCCAGAAACGCAGAAGCCTGTAGCCCAGAATACAGTTGATAAAGCCAAATACCAGCAGAATGGCAAAGCCGATCATAGCGATGTCGGATACTTCCGACATGGTACGGACTCTTTCTATAATGTCCATTAATCTCAATAAAAAATCCAGCATACGCTTTTCCTCCTTCTAAAACATCAGATAAAAGGTTTTCAGATTCTGAAGGAGACCGTAGTGATATTCCACTGTCGTCATTCCATATAACTGCAGATAATATTCCGCAGCATCCTGGATATATCCTTCCTGAATCCACTCTTTATAAGCCATATCATAAGCATCCTGATCTGTAAATTTAAACCGGACTACAGCAGCCCCGTTATTCAGACGCATTTTACAGTAATCGAGGATCTGCTGTCTGTCATAAGCGTCAAAGCAGCCCTGATTCAGCACATAAAAATTTTTGTCTGAAGCCGTACAGTCCGGAACGGGAAATTCTTCAGAGGGCGTATACGTCATCTCATATTCCTCCGGAAAAGGGCAAAGATAATCATAGATAATAGTTTTATGTTCCGCAAGCTGCACTGCGTCTCCTTCCAGAAATTCCGGCTGGTCTCCATTGGTGGCGTCCACATAATAATACTGTCCGTCAAGCTGCACAATGTTCCATGCATGTCCCTCGGTGCTTCCTGCCGTACTCCCCTCCACATAGACGCAGGGGATTTCCAGTCTTTCCAGAAGATACTGCACCGCCCTTGCATAACCGGCGCAGACTGCCTGTTTTTTCCAGAAAACTCCGGCTATATTCTGGTCGTGTTCATTGGATACATATTCTGTATTGTCGATCAGATATGTATACACTGTCTTCACTTTTTCATAGGGATCAGATACACCTGTAAGAAGTGCTTCCACCTCCTGATATGCCTGCTCCATGGACTGCTGTATTTCCTGTATTTCTTCATCAGTATATGTATATCCGGGAGAAAACAGACTGTAGTCCTCCCCCTCGTACGTGGTTTTGTAAACCGACTCTCTGTTATGTATCCAGAACAGCTCCGGATGATCCTTCAGAAGAGCGTGGTAGACTCTGTCCACCATACTGTCCTCTCCGGTAGTCAGATAAAATTCCTCACTTCTTTTTCTGATCCCGTCCAGCATTTCCCGGTAAACTCTTCTCGCATCTTCCCCGAGGAGCTGAAAATAATATTCCTGATGTCCCGCGTCTGTCTGCTGCACTTCCTGATCCCGCAGTTTCTGCACCGTATCCGGTTCCTGACGCAGCCACTCTTTAGCCGTATCCAGCGCCGATTCCAGTCCGGAATCGCTGCCGGAGGGCTTTCTGTCTGTATTTTCCGGTTGTGATGTATACCAGAATACTCCCACCGCTGCCGCCAGACAAAGCAGCAGCAGCCCTCGTGGAAATCTTCTTTTCCTCATTGAGTAAATGCTCCTTTTTAAAAAACTATTGCCAATCTTTCAGGCAAGAGGTACACTAAAAACAGTTTGATCATACCATATTCTACATAGGAGACTGTATTATGAGCATTAAAATACCTATTGAAACTTCTGCCCGCCATATTCACGTGAGCAGGGAAGATTTTGAATTTCTTTTCGGTCGGGGAAGCGAACTTCATTATATCAAAGAACTCAGCCAGCCCGGACAGTATCTCTGCCAGGAACGCCTAAGCGTCCTCGGTCCCAAAGGCACCTTTGAAAATATCGCGATCCTGGGTCCGTTCCGAAAAGAAACGCAGGTGGAACTTTCTCTTACAGACACGAGAAAGCTTGGAATTCCCGGCTGTATCCGCCAGTCCGGCGATATTGAAGGAACTCCCGGCTGTATCCTGCGGGGGCCCTGCGGTGAACTTGCGATACAGAAAGGCGTCATCGTGGCAAAGCGCCACATCCATATGACTCCGGACAACGCCCTTGCACTGAATGTTCATGATAACGACGAAGTCTTCGTCCTGACAAAAAGTTACGGACGCGCCCTTATTTATGCAGACGTTGTCGTACGGGTGAGCTGGGATTTCAGGCTTTCCATGCATGTGGACACAGACGAAGCCAACGCATTCTCCAGCGACGCAGAGCCTTACGGTGTGATCGTCAAGCTCTTTGATGACAATTACAGCACAGATAAGTGGATCGACGAAGTTCTCTCCGGCATCCACAGATAAAAAATGCCCATGCGGTCCGTACCTAATCCACATGGGCATTTTTGCCGGTTAATTCTGGATGGTTACTTCAATTTCTCCAAAATCTGTCTGTTCCGGAAATACAGCAGCCGCTCCTCTGGACACAGACGCATTCTGATCAAGAATACCCTGAAGAGTATCTGTGGTTTCTGTGCTTGCGCTTCCCTCACCGCCGTCTGAAACAGATTCTCCGTCTGTGTTTCCGGCATCTTCAAATGTAATCTCGATTTCACCGCCGGTCTGTTCTGTTGTCTCCGGCTCCGCAGCTTCCCCGTTATCTATGTTGACAATAATATCATCTGTCGTTTCTGATGTATTTTCCTGAACTGTCTCTCCGCTTGAAACCGTCTCAGAAGAAGCGGCCCCATCAGATGTTAATTCCGCCACTGTCTCCGGTGACGCGTTGGATGCGGACTGTCCGGCGCTGATCATCTCCGCCTGCTCTTCCTCTGTGGGATAAAAAGAGGGCTGACGGATATAACGAAAACTTGCCCCGTACGCTTCTCCCACAGTTACTCCATTTTTGCCGGAGGAACAATGCACCGCGATCCAGTCTCCGGCGTCTGTCTTTCCGCAGATGATGCCTACATGGTTGTCGCTTCCGGCTTCCGGACCGCTCTGAAATACCAGATCTCCGGGCTGCGCATCCTGCTCACTGACTACATTTGCGTTCAGCCACTGTTCAGATGTCCCGTCGCCGACTGCCTGCTGCATGGACTGATCAAGATATCCGTTTATCACTGACCATGTTACAAAACCGCTGCAGTCAAGACCGTAGGCGCGGACCGTTCCTGTACTGGGACTTCCTTCCGCAGATACCTTTTCCGCATTTCCCCAGCTGGGATCCTCTCCGATCACAGTGGATTTTCCGCCCCAGAAATAACCCACTTCTCCTACCAGAGAATAGGCTGCGGCGATAACATTTACACGTTCCTCAGAAACATCATCTCCTACGCTCTGACGGATAAATCCTTTTGCATCCGTTACAATGGCGCAGAGCAGCTTACAGTCAGTCTCCACATATTTCTTCAGAACAGCGCGTTCTTCCTGAGGAATATTATTCTCTTTGATGTATGTGTTAATATGATAGTTTCCATAAGAAACATGGGATGGATTATTCTCATCCCTGATCAGCGGATTCATCTGCGCAAAAATCTCCGCCAGCTCGTTTTTTGCAGAAGAATCCAGGGTAAATTCCTTCTCTCCCTGACTGCTCTTCTGGTAAACATAAACCGCCAGGATATCCTGCCAGTTTCTCACAAGGAGAGAATCCTCAGAGGAAGTTTGTCCGTTTTCCCGGGAATCGCTGGCATCTGTCAGTTTATTCTTCTCTTTATATTCTTTTTCAATCTGACTCATGACATCGGCAAAATCATCCGAAAAAGTAAGATGATAATTATCCTTCAGGCTGTCAAGATAAAATTCTTTTCCCGCATGAAGATTAGATACCATGCCGCTGTAGTAAACGGGAGTTCCTGTTTTTGCCGTTCCCGTGCCGTCTGACAGGCTGTCCGCTCCCTCTGTCTGACCTGAGCTTTGTTTTTTCAGCTTTGCGATCTTATCTTCCATGCTGACAAGAAGCTTATAGTTCGTTACCTGTTTTTTCTGCTGGTCTGTCAGCGCGTCATACAGCTTTCTTAGTTCTTTTACTTTTGCCTCATGATTCAGCGTAAGGTTTTCCTTTGCAAGTGACGCAATTTTTTCCACCAGCGTCTTTACCTGATCCTCTGACGGCGTAACTGAAGGCTCCGGCGCTGTTGTGCCCCCCGGTGTAGCTGAAGGGGTTCCCGATGGTCCCGGCGTAGCCGAGGGTTCTTCCGGCGCTGTCGTAGGTTCCGGCGTAGCGGAAGGTTCCTCTGGCGCTGTTGTGGGTTCCGGTGTAGCTGAAGGTTCCTCCGGCGCTGTTGTGGGTTCCGGCGTAGCGGAGGGTTCCTCCGGCGCTGCTGTGGGTTCCGGCGCAGCCGTTGGTTCAGGTTCTGCTGTAGGTTCCGGCGCAGCGGAAGGTTCCTCCGAACTGCCGTCTCCAAAATCCGTTACCGGGCTTCCTGCTTCTGCAGCCTGCACCGGACCTGCTCCGGACATGATCATAGCTGCCGCCAAAGTTACACACAAACATTTTGTAACATATTTATTTTTCATCCTGGCAAAGATACTCCTTTCCAAGAACATATCTCTATTCCCCTATTATAAAGGTATGTCTTCTATATTGCTTCTATCGCTTACAGATAACCTGTTTCA
>DWVA01000293.1 GCA_019120475.1 Candidatus Blautia intestinipullorum
CAGTTGTTGTCTTAGGTTCTGCTTTTTTGGTTGTTGTTTTTGTAGCCATAATAGCCTCCTTACAAGGTAAAATAAAATTATTACGGTTACTAGGATACTACGTTTTCTTTTTTTTTGCAACATTTTGTTTCACGCAATAATGCTTTACCGTCAAGAAGCCGCCTTTATATTCCGATATTTTCCAGTTCCTCCTTCCGGGATGCCTCCAGATACTTTTTAAGATTCCGGTGCTGCGTTAAAGAAAGATCCGGATCCAGTGCCAGGATCTCCCCGGCGGCTTCGCTGGCCTCTTTCAATATGCCGGCGTCATTATAAATATCTCCGATCCGAAATTCCATACTTCCGCTCTGCCGGATGCCGAACAGATCTCCCGGCCCCCGCAGTTTCAGATCCTCTCCCGCTATATAAAATCCATCGTTTGATTTATTCAGGATTTCCAGTCTTTTTGATGTGGTTTCTTCTTTATTTCCCTGAATAAAAATGCAATAGGACTGATGTTCTCCTCTTCCTACCCTTCCCCGAAGCTGATGAAGCTGCGCCAGACCAAACCTTTCCGCGTTTTCCACCATCATAACTGTGGCGTTTGGCACGTTGACTCCCACCTCCACTACGGTAGTGGACACAAGAACCTGGATTTCCCCCCGGGCGAATTCTTCCATAATCCTGTTCTTTTCCTTTGCCTTCATTTTTCCGTGAAGATACTCCACACGGATTTCCCCTGGAAGCGCGCTTCTCAGCTTTTTCGTATAGTCCGTCACGTTTTCCGCGTCCAGCCCTTCGCTTTCTTCTACCATGGGGCAGATCACATATGCCTGACGCCCCTCTTTTACCTGCCGCTCTATAAACGAGTATGCCTTCGGACGGTAGGAACTGTCCACCACACAGTTTTTCACAGGAAGCCTCCTGGCCGGAAGCTCGTCGATCACAGATATATCAAGGTCGCCGTACAGGATGATCGCCAGTGTGCGGGGGATCGGCGTAGCGCTCATCACCAGCACATTGGGAGGATTTCCCTTAGCGGCAAGAGCTTCTCTTTGCTTCACCCCAAAACGATGCTGTTCGTCCGTGATCACCAGGCCGAGGCATTTGTATTCCACTGCTTCCTGGATGAGCGCGTGGGTCCCTATGATGACGGAAGCCTCGCCCTGGCGGATCTGTTCATATCTCTCTCTTTTTTCTTTTGCTGTGTTCGATCCGGTGAGGAGCACCGCTTTTATGGAAAGTCCATGTTCCTCTGTCAGCTTTTGAAAGCTCTCGTAATGCTGACGGGCAAGAACCTCTGTGGGAACCATGAGCGCCGACTGGAATCCGTTTTCTCCTGCAAGGATCATAGCCAGAAAAGCTATGATCGTTTTGCCGCTTCCCACATCTCCCTGTACAAGGCGGGACATCAGCGCCTTTCCGGCAAGATCTCGCTCGATCTCATGCCAGGTGTTCATCTGGGCGCCGGTAAGTCTGTAGGGAAGCTCTTCAATGATCTGTTCCGTGGTCCATGTCTTTTTCATAGGGAAGTGATTTTCCGCTTCCTCGGTTTTTTCTTTTAAAAGCTGCACCGATAAAATAAACAGGAGAAACTCATCAAAGACCAGCCTTCTCCTGGCCTTGAGAAGCGCTTCCATATTTTCCGGAAAGTGGATCGTGTTCAGAGCGTAATTAATATCCGCCAGCGAATACTTCTCTCTGATCTCTTCCGGAAGATATTCTGTCTGGAGAGAACGGTCCTCACGGATCTGGCGCATCAGTTTGATCACTGTCTTGTTGGAAAGCCCGGCGGTCAGGCGGTAAACCGGCTGCATGCTGTGAAGGATTTCCTCATAAGCAGCCGGAGTAAAGATTTCAGGATGTTCCATCTGAAGCTTTCCCTGTTTTTTTACAAGTCTGCCGCGGAACACAAAAACGCTGCCCTTGCACAGAGTGCTTTTCAGATAGGAGGCGTTAAACCATACCACCGGCAGGCGGCCGGTGCTGTCGCTGACCGATATGGAAATTACCTGGAGCCTTCTTACAGTATTCACATAAACGCCGGAGCATACTGCAGCGGAGACGGCCTGTACCGTCCCCTCTTTCAAATCTGCAATATTCTCCGGCTTTTCATAGATATCATAATTTCTGGGATAGTAATGGAGCAGCTCTTCCGTATCGGCAATTCCCGCCTTCATAAGAAGCTTCTCTGTTTTTTCTCCCACACCCTTCAGGGTTCTTAAGCTTTTTTTCATTTCTCCTACTCTACCGAAACGATATAGTAATAAATCGGCTGACCGCCCCGGCTCAGCTCCACTTCGCAGTCCGGATATTTTTCCTCAACAGCAGCCGCCAGCTTCTCTGCGTCCTCCTCGGAAATATCCGCTCCATAGTAAATGCTGATCACTTCCGCCTCGTCAGTCATCATCGCCTCTACAGTGGCCTTCGCCACTTCCTCACGGCCACTGCCCACTGCAAGGATTCCCTGATCTCCGATTCCCATGATGTCCCCTTCATGGATCTCTTTGTCGTCAATTCTGGTATCGCGGACAGCATAGGTGATCTGGCCTGTCTTTACTTTCGCGATCGCTTCCTTCATAACCTCCTCGTTTTCCTGAGGCGTTTTCTCCGGCACATAGCTGATCATCGCTGTGATTCCCTGGGGAACGGTCTTGGTGGGAATTACAATGATCTCTTTGTCCTCGGTAAGATCTCTGGCCTGGTTTGCGGCCAGAACGATGTTTTTGTTATTAGGGAATATATAAATGGTCTTTGCCCTTACCTTCGCGATGGCATTCAGCATGTCTTCCGTGCTGGGGTTCATCGTCTGTCCGCCTTCGATAAGATAGTCTACTCCAAGTTCCTTGAAAATATCTGTCAATCCCTGACCGGCGGATACCGCGATAAATCCCGCTTCCTTCTCCGGCATTTCCTCCTGAAGGGCCGCTTCCTTCTCTGCCTGTTCTTTCGCAAGTTTTTCCGCGTCTTTGATCAGTTTTTCCTGATGTTCTTCACGCATGTTGTCGATCTTCATGCGGGACAGCGCGCCGTAAGTAAGAGCACGCTCAATGGCCTGCCCCGGATGATTCGTATGCACGTGTACTTTTACGATCTCCTCGTCCGCAACCAGTACGATAGAATCGCCGATGGATGTAAGGAACTCCTTAAATCTGTGTTCTTCCTCTTCCGGCATCTCTCTGTCCAGAAGGATGATAAATTCTGTGCAGTAACCGAACTTGATGTCCGCCTCCGCCTGAGGGGATATCTTTGTCACAGAAGAAGATCCTCCCGTTTTTTCAAAATCAGAGTAATCCACTTCTTTTCCAAGATAACCGTCGATTGCGCCTCTTAACACCTCCAGAAGTCCCTGTCCTCCGGAATCCACAACTCCGGCCTCCTTCAGAACGGGAAGCATCTCCGGTGTTCTGGCAAGGGTTTCTTCCGCATGAGCGAATATAGTCTGAAAAAACGGAAGAAGATCATCTGCTTCTCCTGCGATCTCTTCTGCTTTTTGCGCCGCTTCCTTAGCTACCGTGAGGATTGTTCCCTCCTTCGGCTTCATAACGGCCTTATACGCTGTTTCCACTGCTTTTTCCATTGCCGCCGCTATCGCCGGAGCGTCCAGAGAAGAAGACTTCCTGACGCTTCTTGTAAAACCTCTGAGAAGCTGCGAAAGAATAACGCCGGAATTTCCTCTGGCGCCCCGCAGGGAACCTGAGGAAATCGCTCTGGCAAGTGTTTCCATATCCGGATCATCCAGCGCGCTTACTTCAGAGGCCGCCGACATGATCGTCATCGTCATATTGGTTCCTGTATCGCCGTCCGGAACGGGAAATACATTTAATTCGTTGATCCATTCTTTTTTTGCTTCCAGGTTTTTGGCTCCGGCCAGGAACATCCTGGAAAGTATTTTGGCATCTATGGTTTTATTGCTCACCACAAGTTCCTCCTCTACACACTTAGTCTATGGCACGTACGCCTTCTACATAGATATTGATCTTCTCGATCTCCATGCCGGTAAACGCCTCTACTTTATACTTGACATTGCTGACAAGATTATCTGCGATCGTGCTGATATTGACACCGTATGCTACGATTACGTGGAAATTCAGACGGATTTTATTTTCTTCCGTGATTGTCACGCTGATGCCGTGCTGCAGGCTGTCCTTGCGCAGCAGCTTTACCAGACCGTCCTTCATACTGACTGCCGCCATTCCGACAATTCCAAAACATTCTACCGCCACACTTCCTGCATAAGTAGCGATCACGTCAGTATCAATGACAATCTGTCCAAGTCCGGAATCTATACGTCCATTCATACAGGTACCTCCAATTTTTTAATATGTATGTATTATAACCTTTTTTTAATAAAAAAGGAATATTATTTTTACATTTTTCCTTTTTTTGCTTGCAAAAGCGAATTTCATCTGTTAAAATAAAACCTGTTGAAAAAAAGCGTCAAGGAGGTGCTATCATGGCTAAATGCGCAATTTGCGAAAAAGGTGCTCATTTCGGAAATAATGTAAGTCATTCCCATAGAAGATCCAATAAAATGTGGAAATCCAATGTAAAATCCGTAAAGGTTAAGACAGCGAACGGCGGAGCAAAGAAGATGTATGTCTGCACTTCTTGTCTGAGATCCGGAAAAGTAGAAAGAGCATAAGGAAAAGAGAGATCCCCCACGCAGGTGCGAGGGGGAATTTTTTTTGACCTTTTTTATGTATGCAGGATCTTACGCCCGGGTTCCCAGATAGTAGAATCCTCTGCATTCATCCAGTCTGACATTCACATACTTTCCAAGAAGACTTGCGTCCGCCGGGAAATGCACCAGAAGATTATACTGTGTTCTTCCGGTAAAGATTCCTTTCTCCTTACTTTCCTCTTCAACCAGGACCTCCTGAACAGTACCTGTGAAACGGGAGGAACGCTCTCTTCCTTTTTTCTGTACAAGAGCCAGAAGCCGGTTGAATCTTTCTTTCGCCACTTCTTCCGGCACCTGATTTTCCATTTCCGCCGCGGGAGTTCCGGTTCTTTTTGAATACAGGAACGTAAAGGCCGTATCATATCCCGCTTTCTCTACCACGTCCAGAGTCTCTTCAAAATCTTCTTCTGTTTCCCCGGGAAATCCCACGATAATGTCCGTTGTAAGAGAAATATCCGGAATCGCTTTTCGGATCTTTTCTACCAGAGACAGATATTTTTCTTTGTCATAGCGGCGGTTCATCTCTTTGAGGATCCGGCTGCTTCCGGACTGCAGAGGAAGATGAAGATGATGGCAGATCTTCCTGCTTTCCGCCATGGTCTCGATCAGCTCGTCTGAAAGATCTTTCGGATGGGATGTCATAAAGCGGATCCTTTTCAGTCCCTCGATAGGCTCCAGCATTCTGAGAAGCCGGGCGAAAGTCACAGGCTCTTCCAGTGTTTTTCCGTATGAATTTACATTTTGTCCCAGAAGCATCACTTCTGAAACGCCGTCGGACACAAGCCTCTCCACTTCTTTTACAATAGCTTCCGGCCTGCGGCTTCTTTCACGTCCGCGCACATAGGGCACGATACAGTAGCTGCAGAAATTGTTGCAGCCGAACATAATGTTGACTCCTGATTTGAAAGTATAATTCCGCTCTGTAGGAAGATCCTCCACGATCTGATCCGTTCCTTCCCAGATATCTATAATCTGCATGTCAGAAAGGAGCATTTCATAAAAAAGTTCCGCGAATTTAAAAATATTATGGGTGCCGAACACAAGATCAACAAACGGATAGGATTTTTTTATCTTCTCCACCACATGGGCTTCCTGCATCAT